>JAZQVE010000081.1:0-26330 GCA_045631705.1 Akkermansia sp.
GGGGTGCCCCCCGGCCGTGCAAAACGCTCCTGATATTATTTAAAAACCCTTGCGGACCCCCGCGTTCCTCAATAGCACCGCTGGGATTTTTCTATCCGCCCGTCACCCCTCATTCAGCTGCATGCACCCCCTTTAATTTGTATTGACACAGCGGAATCATCATGCTAGGATTTCAGCGTTATGAAGGTCAAGTTTTTACCTCTGATTCTCATGGGTGGCCTGCTGACATGGGCACTTCCCTTAGTCCATGCCGAAGCAGATGACACTGCACCAACCTCCAAGGTAAGCAAGAAGGCCAAAAAGGCAAAGAAGAATAAGAAGAAGGCAGAAAAAGAGGATGCCGCAGAGGTTGAGGAAGAAGCCGAAGAAAGCGCGGTGGCAGCCAAAATCAAAGGTAATACCTACTTCACCGAAACCAAGCCGAACCTGAAGGCAAAATATTTCATTTTCCTGGAATCGGCCTCCTGGTGCGGACCGTGCAATGCAGAAATGCCGGAGGTCGCTAAGGCATATGAGCAGATGAAGGCCAGCGGCAAGGTAGAACTCATCCTCCTGAGTGCGGACCAGACCGAGACAGCAGCAAAAGGATTCCTCGACAAATACAAGGCCAAGTTCCCCGGGCTGATGCCGAGGGGAGCCTCCCTTCCGGACATCCCCGAAGCCAGAGGGATTCCGAATGCAACCATCATGAAGGCTGACGGCACTGTAATCGAGAGTGGTCACGGCTCCATTATCCGCGGATGGAAGGAGAAAACCATCGGCAAATACGCTGTTATCGGCGACGATGGTGAACCCCGTGTCGGTGCTGCGATGAAGGGTGTCAAGTTCACAAACGGTAAACCCAACAGCAAGGCCGATTTCTATATTTACCTCTATGCCCCTACCCCGAACACCGCTGATAAGGAACTGCTGACCGAACTGGCCAGTGAGTACAGGGACATGAAGAAGGATAAAGTGGAGCTGATATTCTTCTCCAATGACAAGACACCGACTCAGATTATGAAGCTGCTCAAGGGCTGCAAGGCCAAGTTCCCGGCAGCAATGAGCCACACCAAGGGCGTATCAGACCTGCCGGGGCTGGGCAAAATGGGCAACGAGCCGCAGGCCTGGATTATCACCCAGAGCGGAGCCGCCATCATGGACGGAGCCCCAGAAATTGCCAGGGAATGGAAGAAAATCGTAGAGGCAAACCAGAACTGAACAGACACACAACCTTATGCAAGAAACCCTCACTGATTTGAAGAGCCGCCGCAGCTGCCGCAAATACACCCAGCAGCAGGTGAGCGAGGAACAGCTGAACGCTGTACTAGAAGCCGCAACCTATGCCCCCACCGGTCATGGTTCACAGAGCCCGGTTATGGTCGTAGTGCAGGATGCAGTCCTGCTTGCCAGACTTTCTGCACTGAACGCACAGGTCATGGGAACCAACCGCGACCCCTTCTACGGAGCCCCCACGGCTGTAGTTGTATTCGAGGATACAAGCTGCGGCACCGGACACGAGGATGCCTGCATGGTCATGGCTAACCTGCTGAATGCCGCTCACGCTGTGGGTCTTGGTTCCTGCTGGATTAATCGTGGCCGCCAGATGTTTGAGCTGCCGGGCGGTCCCGAAATCAAAGCATCCTGGGGACTCGGGGAAAACATGGCAGGACTTGCCGTCTGCATCCTTGGCTACGAAGCAGAAGGTGGCACCGTATCCCCCAAGCCCCGCAAGGAGAACTATATCATCCGAGCCTGAAACAAACCAATATAATAAATATTTCATATGAAAAGCGCATTCATCGCAACCATATTTGCAGCCATCTGCTGCTGCTCCATCAACGCACAGGAAGCAACGGCAACCTCGCCCCAGGCTACTGCTGACAATGTAGCCGCAGTACCCGCCCGTCTGCAGCAGCTCTCCTACATCACCGATACCAGACCCGCTGCAGATGCTGAGTTTTACGTGTACCTCAGCTCTGCCTCCTGGTGCCCGCCCTGCCGAGCCATCATGCCCCGTATTGTGGAGCAGGCTCCGGCAATCAAGGCTGCCGGCGGCGAAATCATTCTGCTGTGCTGTGACCGCTCACCTGAGGCCGGCCGTGCCTATCTGAAGAAATACGGTGCCAGCTTCCCGACGGTGATGGTAGACGGCCGAGGCATGGGTGCTCTGGCTCTGCCTGGGCTGCAGATTCCCCGTGGCATTCCCAGCATTTCCATCGTAAGCCCCAGCGGCAAACTCATTCACACCGGTCACGCTTCCACCCTGCTCAACTGGAAATCTATCCTCAGGAAGTAAGATTTTTCCGCTCTGGATAATCGAAAGGCCGCAGAGAAATCCCTCTGCGGCCTTTCTGGTAATTCATTATAAAGAAGAAAACTGGTCAGGCATTGGCCACCACACCGTCACGGATAATCAAGGTGCGATCGCCTCGAGCAGCAATAGCGGAATCATGCGTTACTGTCACGAGTGTTTTCCCACCTTCCTCAGCCAGCCCGAAGAGGAGGTCAAGAATCTGGCCCCCGTTCCGGGAATCCAGATTACCCGTCGGCTCGTCAGCAAAGATGATGGCCGGGTCATGAGCAAGTGCGCGGGCAATGGCCACACGCTGCTGCTCACCACCGGAAAGCTCGTTCGGCAGGTGATCCATACGGTCAGCCAGGCCCACACGCTCCAGAAGGAATTTGACTCGTTCGGTTGCCTCTGTACCGGCTACCGCTGTGGCGAGAGAGGCATTTTCCAGAGCTGTCAGCTCCGGCATGAGCATGTAGTTCTGGAAGATGAAGCCCATCATCTTATTGCGGAACAGGGCCCGGCGACGCAATGATAAAGCATAGATATCCTCGCCATCCACGATGACCTGCCCCTGCTGCGGCGGCTCAAGACCGGCAAGGGTATACATCAATGTGGTCTTGCCTGCACCACTGGGACCACAGAGAAAAACCTTCTCACCTTTGCGGATGTGGAGGTCAAGTCCATGAAGCACTTCTATCTGCTTCTTGGCGATACTGTATGAGCGATGAAGATTGACGGCCTTAATCATGAGCGGGAAAGTTCGATATTGTCAATGAGACGGACATCTCCGAACCAGGCAGCTACAGCCAGCAACGCGAGACGGTGGGGATCAGTCAACTCATGCAAGGTAACGGCATCCACCAGTTCCACATAATCGCAGCGCACGCCGGGAATGGACTCCAGGCTCTCCCTCACACCGGAACAAATGGCAGATATCTCTGCCCCGGCAGAATAGGAATCAGCCGCAGCAAGCAGGCACTTGCGGATGGCAGGAGCCGCGGCACGATGCTCCGCCGTGAGTCGCACATTGCGGCTGGACAGAGCCAGTCCATCAGACTCTCGCACAATCTCAGCCCCGTGAAGAGTAATAGGCATATCCAGATCCCTCACCATGCGACGGAGTATGGCGAACTGCTGGTAATCCTTCTTGCCGAATATGGCATCCGTAGGCTGAACCAGGTTGAAGAGCTTATTTACCACCAGGCAGACACCGGCAAAGTGCCCGGGACGGCTGGCACCGCAAAGCACAGAGGAAAGATGCGTTTCCTCCAGAGTAATGGAGCGGTCGGAGCAATACATCGTATCCGGAGAGGGCATGAATACCACATCCACCCCACAGCGGTCGCAGGTCTCCAGATCCTGCCTGGGAGTCTTGGGATAGGTTGCCAGATCACCGGCATTATCAAACTGAACGGGATTCAAAAAAACACTGGCAACCACTACTCCATCCTCTCCTGCCAGCACGCGTGCCTGGCGCAGCAAAGTGGCGTGCCCTTCATGCAAGGCGCCCATGGTCGGCACAAGTACAATCCGCTTCCCTCGCACAGGAGCCAGCAGGGAGCGCAATTCTTCCTTTGTATATGCAGTCTGCATGGCTGTATACTAACACAAAGGGATAGTAGCTTCAACCCTTCATGACAAGGATAAATCCTGCAGATGCTGCATAAGCGCTCTTTTCTTGACTCGACGCTGGCTGCACGCTATAATAAGCGCAGATTCAGGCTCCATGAATAAGCAACTTTACATCTACGACTGTCTGACAGCGAAACTTCGTGCGTCGGATGGGGTGTTTATGACTATCGGAGCAGGCGAAAAGAACACGTTCCGAATCCGGATGGAGGCAGAAAACGGAGGCTCCTTTGCCCAGCGTGATTCTGTGTGCCGTTTTTTTCCCCATGGCAGAATCAGCCAGTATTCTCTGAATGGGGTGCAGCTGAAGGCAGATGTAATCATTCGCCCCGAGACGATGTATCTGTTTGTGCTGGAGGGAGGCTGTTTCATCTGCTGGTATGGAAACGACGCGTCACGTCCGGATTTCAGCATGTACGATCCCAGCGTCTGGTACCTCTACAACCCCGCACGCGAGGAATGGTACGGGCCCTATGCCCTGAGTGACCTTCCGCTGGTCGCACCGGAACTGCCCATTGATGTACTGGCTGCGTTCCAGGGGCTGGAACAGTGCGCTTTCTACCTGAGAGATATACTCGAGGTTGCGAAATTTGCCGGGCTTAATGAGCCGCAGAGCCAGATTCCCGAGCCCGCAATCAGCGGAGCAAATGAATCGTACCGCTGCCCGAATTGCTGGGAATTTTTCACCGCGGACCAAATCCGGTGTATAGCCACCCATCCGGATCTGATAGGCGATTCCATTCTGGGGCCGGATGCCATGCAGCGCTTCCAGCCGGAGTACAGCAACGGCAATGGGCTCCCCCTGGATGAAAAGGGCGTACCCTGCAGTGAATATGCATGCCCGCACTGCCACTGCAAGCTGCCGCCGTTCTTCACGCAGACCCAGCAGCACATCATCTCCCTGGTCGGCGTACCTGCCGCAGGTAAAAGCTATTACCTGACAGCCCTGGTGCATGAGCTCGAAACGCAGTTCCCACGGGATTTCGGTATGCCATTCCGAGATGCCGACCCGGAAACCAACGAACCGCTCAACGAGATGCGTATGCGCTTATTCACCGCCCGTACACCACAGGAGGCCTATATAGCGAAAACGCACATGCAGGGACGCCGGTATCACAAGGTCTGGAGACAAGGCGTATTCGCCAACATGCCCCGGCCGTTCATCTTCAACCTGAACAAGGGTACAGAAACGCATTCCATTGTTCTCTATGACAATGCAGGTGAGGATTTCCAACCCGGCCAGGATAATGTACTCACCCCCGGCAGCCACCATCTGAGCGTAGCCTCAGCCATTCTCTTCCTTTTTGACCCGACGGCCAATCCGGGCTTCCGCCAGCTGTTGCAGGAATCGGCAGATCCCCAGTTGCGTAATTCTCTGTACCGTCCTGGGCGCCAGGCCATGCTGCTGGCAGAATCAGAGATGCGGCTCCGCACCCGGCTGAACCTGCCTCCATCAGAAAAGCTCGACATCCCCATGGCCATCATCATCGGCAAGAGCGACACCTGGCGACATCTGCTCGGACCGGAAGCTCTGCTTCCCGCCACCCGCAACGGCATGTTCATGGCTGAGCATGTCAATATCAACTCCGAACGCCTGCGACAGTTCATTTTCAATATCGCCCCCCATATCTGCACCAATGCCGAAGCGATATCCTCGAACGTACGCTACTTTGCAGCCAGCGCCCTGGGAGAATCCCCAGTCGAATTCACTGATGAAATGAGCGGCACCACGCTCATCGGCCCCGCCTCCGGTCAGGTGCATCCCATCCGCGTGACAGAACCCCTGCTCTGGGCTCTGCACAATGTAGCCCCTGCACTGATTCCCAGTTCACAAACCTGAGATGCCACTGCAACTCATCCACACAAGCGCTCCGCACCTGCTGGATTCAAACTCAGCAGGATATGGCACTGTGGCCAGGTCAGAGAATATACCGCGCGGGCTATGCGCACAGCTGACAGCCCTGAGCATTCTGCGTGAACCCCGGGGCGGCAGCGTCACAACTGGCCCACAATACAGTTACAACATTCTGAACCACGCAGGGGGCCCCTGGCATGTACTGACCTGCACCCAATGTGCCGGAGCCGACTACAGTGGACGCATCTGCCATATCTCACACCACCTCATCCTGAATCAGGACGAGGTGCGCACCCTGCATAACCATACCCTGCGTCCCACCCCGGCCGGGCTCATGCAGGCGCTCCAGAACAACGGATTCTGGAAGAGCCGCTGGGAGGGCGAGCCCCAATATCTGACCAACTCCCCCACACTCTCGCCCGGAGATATGCCGGATGCAGAGGCCCAGCCCACATGGAAGAAGCTCACCGGGCATAAAGCAAACGCCCGTGCGCTGTACACCGCACCATTTGAGCGGGATTGCCTCATCACCGTACCGCCCGGCACCTCTTCCGGAGACGTGCTCAGTCTGTTCCACGAAAGTGACTGGCTGACACACACGCGAGGATGGGGAATCACATTCACCACCGTGGCTGATGACGCAGACAGCTTTGCCGAAACGCTGCGCATGGTCACAGCGCCGGCATCTCCCCTGGTGCAGCGGGCCCAGCGCACAGGGCACCCGGTGTTGAATATTGAGCAAGGCATGGAAATTCCGCTGCCGGCACCCGCCTGCGAACCTCCCCAGAGTCTGCCGTTGCAGCCGGGAGCGCCCCCACAGCAGAAAAGCGAGCTGATGCGGACATTATCACGCTCCGTTTCCCATTATCATTATATTGAGGAACCGGATTGGCTGATGTTCGACGTCCGTCCCCAGAGGTCAAAATCCCCATACATCCTGAGCGGAGTAGCAGGACTGGCTGCGCTCGGACTGCTGGCATGGTACTACTATACCCCCGCAGGTTATAGTCCGGAGGAAGGCACAGTTGCTATTCCAACGGAACACATCCGGAGTGCGGACAATGTGCAGCGGCTTTCCTGCCTGCTGAACACTCCCTATGACCACGGTAAGACAGCCAGCACCCTGGCAGAATTATCAAACATAGAAGAGCGAACGCAGGAGGATTCCCTGCTGCTCGAGACTGTTGCCATTATCAACAACGCTACGCAGCCAGGAGCCCGTCATGCACTGGCCGCCCGGCGACTGTGTGAATGCGCGAGGCTCCTTGGCTTAAAGGACAGAGACCTGGTGCTCCTGTACCTGCATGAAGCCACATTCAATACCAGCCCGGAGGAATGGCAGAAGCAGTTCAATGGTCAGCATATGGCAGATTGGCTCAGTCTGAAGCAGAGCGAGCCGCAGATTCTCGGATTGCTTGACTCAGAGGATTTACGGGCATATGCCCCCGGAGAAAAGAAGGTGGAGACCACCATACTGGCAACAGCCACCCCGGATGCCACCCCGCAGAAGGTGGATAATAGTGAGCAGACGCCTCCCCCCGGACGCATCTCCCTTATCCCGAGCGCGGCGGTAAGCGGTATGCCCCTGCCGCCAGAGCTTGAGGAGGTAATTTCCTCTCTTCCCGTCTCCATCTGCACGGGCAGTTATGTGATTTCCAGTTTTGAGAAAGGTGGCGAACTTCAGGAACCTAAGCGGCTGAACCTCAGCCCGGACGGTTACCGGCTGTATATAACCCACACTGAAAAAGACGGAGAAATCACCCTGAGACCGGAGCACGCAGAAGGCAAGGAAAGCCCCGTTCCGGCCTGTTCCATTAAAATACAGAAAGGCAAACTGCAGAGCATACGCAGCAATGGAAAGGACTCCGTCGTCTGCTTCCCGGTTGCTACCAAGAAGGATTTCCACACGAATATCATTCTGGCATCATCTTTTGGTATTCCTATTCCTGCAACAGAGCCGATTATCCTTCCTCCTGTCGCAAAAGCGAATCTGGATATTTCTGAGAAATCCATTGAGCTGGTCACAGAGAACGGGGAACCCAGACTCCGAATCAGCAATACCAGTGCATTCCCGTGGGTAGAGACAGACAAGGAGTTGCAGAACATACGCTTCAGCGTCAACCTGCCCGTCCTTACCGGGCACAACGCCATGCAACAGACGGGACGAGAGCTGAAGACCTACCGCTGGACAGAAGCCAGTGTCATGCAGGAGAGCGACGCGCTTACTGTCCTGCGCTGCAATATCATCCACAATACCCATCTGCCCAAACGACTTGAAGAGGCCTTCAACCAGGTGGCCAATGAGCCTTGCTGTGGCGAGGTGCGAAACACAAAGAGCCCGTCCCACACCCTCGCGCGCCTTTATTACATATGCTCCGCGCTGGATAACGAGAAATTGTCCATGCTGAAGCAGAAGCAACTGCTGCAGGATTATTTCAGCCTCTTTGCCAATAAGAATTTCAACAGGATACTCACACGGATACTGGAGAAGGAAACCTATCTGCACCTCAAACCAGAACAGGCCACATCGAAACATTTCAAGGCCATACAGCTGCGAAACAACATCAAGAATTGTCTGAGTGACAAAAATGTGCGCAAGACCATACGCAAGCGTATCTGCGAGGTCCTGACCCGTACCCTCTACGCCGCCTACACCCAGGAGCAACAGGAGCAAATTAAGGAAGCGGCATCCCCGCCAATCCTCATTCTCAAGAATATCAGCATAGGAAACCATGTAGAGCTCCTGTGGCAGTTCCAGATGCGAAAGAACACCCCATAACCCAGTATGGCACGCCGCCGACCAGACCCTGTACTCCAGAAAGCACGCCGTCTGGCCCGAGCCGGACGCCGCAGGGAGGCCGCGGATGTCCTGACTCAGGCTCTGCGGGATACTCCAGGTAACACAAAGGCCAGGGAAGAACTCTCCCGCTATCTCACAGGTAAACCATTCTCCTTTGAAGAGAACGAGTATAAGGAACTGCAGGATATCATTTCCGATTTCCTGACCTCGCCGCAGCATATTTCCGCCATGCGGCGCAGCAGGCTCAAAAAGCTGCGGCACCGGATATTTTTTCTGGAGCAGACAGTGCAGCACATGCTCTCTGTTTCGGATACAAAATCCCTGCAGCAATTGCATGGCAGCATCAACCGCGCCCTCCAGCGCCACCGAAAGCCCTGGAGCAAGGCCAGCATTGCCATAGCGGCTGGCGTTTCCCTTCTGGCATTAGCCGGGGGAACTGCGTTCTTCCTGTACAAGCAGGCGGAAAAAGCAGCTGAAACCATGGCTGCCCACGCCAAGGGGCAGTTTGATATGACAACCGCCAGAAATCTGCTGAAATCCTACGACACAGGATTGAATCGAACGCTGAATCGCAAGGTGGGAGAAGAGTCAGCCCGGCTGCGGCACCTGCTCAAAGCCACGGAACAGAGGTACCGGGAGCTCGATGCCATCCTGGCGGAAATCGAAAACACGAATCAGAGCGTCGTGAGCCAGGGAGTGCGTCGACGCGCCCTTATTGAGCGACAGCTGCGCAATCTTGGGACCAATGCAGGTAAGCTGACTAAACGGTGGGCAGCGCTCTGCGACCGGGAAAAGCAGGAACTCAACTTGCAGCGCCTTTCCCTGGCAGAGGAGCTGATGGCACCACTGCCTGAATGGCAGGCCCTCACCGGCTCACCAGAGAAAGATATATCCCTGATTGCGGCCAGACTTAAGGTACTGCAGGAACGCATCAATATCTATGATGACGCCGCTGAAGCCTTGAAGCTGCCGGAAAAAATCATTACCGCCACCCGTGAGGAAATGGCGGCAAATATAGCACTCCGTAAGGAAATCAGGGACTATGCGGCCATGCTGGGACTTCTGCCGACTGCCCGCAGCTTTGAGCAGTACAAACAGTTACTGCAGAAATGCTCCCCCGTCCACTATCCCTCCGCTATGGAGACATTAAAGATTCGGGATCATATACCGCAGGCAGATACCGTCCGCGGCATGATGCAGGAATATGGTCAGGATTTACCCATCGGCGTTCTTCTGGCGGCCCAGGCAAGTCTGATGGACGGCGCCCCCAGTTTCTCTACCGATTTTCCGGCTACGAGGGAACAGCTCCATCTGCTGAACGAGATACTGACAAACTCCGCTCTGCGAACCCGGCTGTTTGAGTTGACACATACAGAGGATATGCAGGAAGCTTATTCTGAGAAATTACCTGTACTGCGCCATGGCCGGGCCTGCTTTAATCGCTCAGCCCTCGACCCGCAGAGGGATGTGAGTGAAAGCAAGGCCGTGGAATGGCAGAATCCGAATTCCGTGGTCAGCCGCACGCTGGATCCCCGTCCACTGTACAAGGCACTGGGATTGGATAATACCAGCGGGTTCAGCACCGTAGTCAACCTGCCGGCAATACTGACTAAACTCCTCCAGCACGAACACCCCGATGTTCCACCGCTGGCAAAAGCCTATGTATTCCACCACCTGCTCCAGGTGAACAACAGCAGCTCACACGAGATACTTACCGGCTTACGCTACGCGCCGGCAATGAGAAAGGCCATACAGAGTTTTGAGAAGCTGAGGAAGGAGTGCGGCATTAATCTGGATGGCAACTGCTGGCTACGCCGCAGCAATGAACACACGGAAGCGGAGCGCAGATTCGCCAACTGGTTTCACAAACACAGAAAAATCGATTTCTCTGCCGAGTTAAAGAAAAATCTGGGCAGTATCCTGAATGTGACTCCCTACTTCTGTGGCTATATTAACCAGCATGGCGAAACCGTTTTATTCGAACCGGTGAGTAAGGGGCAGCTGCTGTGGCACATGTCGCAATCAGCCATGACCAGCTCAGTGTACGGAGAAGAGCTGCAGAAGCCGGATCTGCTTTCGCCGGTATTCATCATGAGAAAACAGTACTAAGACGATGCGGGTTGCCCTGCTTTCAGATATCCATGACCATGTAACCCACCTGCTGCTGGCTCTCGAGGCCGCCAGATCCGAGGGCTGCACACACCTGCTTTTCATGGGCGATATGGCGGATCTGAGTACCTTTCATCTCCTGCTGGATGAATGGCAGCATCCCATTGACCTGGTGCTGGGTAACAATGAATACCGTATCAGCGATTTCCGGCATCTCGCCAACACGAGGGAACACACCCGTTTTCACGGAGAAATGGCTGATATTAACCTCCTTGGCCGCCGGATTTTCTTCTGCCATCTGCCCTGGACTGCGCTCATGGCGGCGGAGAGCGGTCGCTATGATGCGGTTTTCTACGGCCACACACACACGGCCGAAATCCGACAGGTCGGGCAAACGCTCCTGGTTAATCCCGGCGAGATATACGGACGCCAATCCCACCCATCCATCGGTATCTACGACACAGAAACCAACACCGCCCACCTTGTTCTCATCTGATGGATTACCTGCTGTACAGATTCTCTGCTCTTGAATCCGAGCCCGTCGACCTGCAGCTGCTGCCGGTAGCGGAACAGCTCGAAGCAGCCAGACGCGGTGGTCACTACGCCTGTATCCGGGTGCTGTTGCGGCAGGAACTCGCCCGACGCACCGGCCAGCCTCCGGCCGATATTAAGTTCACCTACACGGAACACGGAAAACCCGAATACCCCGCACAACCATTCAATATAAGCCACTCCGGGGATTGTCTCTGCCTGGCGTTTCACCACTGCAGCATCGGGGTGGATGTGGAGCGTATGCGCCCACGCCGATATGCCGAACTGGCGGCCCGCACTATGTGCCCGGAGCAATTAGCCGGATTCCTGCGGCGTGAGTGCCCACAGGAGGAATTCTACAGCTGCTGGTGTGCTTCCGAGGCTCTTGTGAAACACGCTGGTGATACCATATGGAATGCACGTCATTATCCATTTCTCTATCACCATGGCCGAATTGAATGCCTGTTCGAAAACGCCCCCCGGGTCGAGATATTCACCCCCCTGCCCGGATACATGGGCGCCGTAGCTTATACTATATAATAAAGAAATAAACTGATATTGTCTATGCCCCTGCACGTCCAACTGATTATCATCCTCTCCACCGGAAGTGTTATCCTCTGCCTGCTGCTCGGCCTGTTCGGGTACCTGCTCAGCAAGGGAAAGAACGCGCTTCCGCCCGTTCCCCAGTTTCCCGGCAGCAATTTCCCGGGTGCCATCTCCACCCTCTGTACCATCGGCATTGGCCTCATTTTTATCATGACCGGCGTCAGCGGATACATGCAGCAGGGAGGTTCAGAAGACTCTGGTACCATGAGCCTGTATGTTATGCTCGTCAGTGCGGCTATCCAGATTGCCCTGTATCTTCCCTTCATCATCATCTATATGCAGCTGCCCTCGCGGGAAATGCCGCCAGTCTCCACCGCAAGGAAACTGGGCTGGATTATCTTCTTCCTGCTTCTCATGGTGGTTCCCGGCCACATCATGGAATTGATGAAGCTGCCCGAATGGATTGCTGAGAATACCGGGGCCCCCGTGATGCAGGACGTGGTGACCACCATCCGGGATGGCAACACCGATATCAGAATAGCCATGGTACTCATGGCGGTCATCGTAGCGCCGATTACGGAAGAAATCTACTTCCGCGGTTTTGTGTACAATATTCTTAAGAAATGGAGTGGTCCGGTTCCGGCGGCTCTGGCATCCTCGTTCTTCTTTGCCATCATTCACACCTCACTGTCACAGACAATTCCCCTCACCCTCTTTGCGCTGGTGCAGTGCTGGGCCTACGAGAAATCCCGTTCAATCTGGCTGCCGATTACGCTGCACATGCTGTTCAACGGCATCAACTGCTTCGCTATTCTCTTCCTGATGTAATCCGGACCTGCCCATGCCTGAATCTCTCTCTCAACTCGGCGAAAATGCCCTGCTGAAACGTATTCTCCGGAATCTGCCGGTAAATGATGCGCTCATCACCGGTCCCGGTGATGATTGCGCCGTCGTAGCACGCGATGCCACATGGGACACCCTGCTCAAGACCGACGTGGTGGTGGAGAATATGCACTTTACCCCGGATACAGAGCCGGAACGCATCGGCCGCAAAGCCCTGGCCAGGGCAGTCTCCGATATCGCGGCCATGGGCGGCATTCCCGAACACGCGCTCATCACCATCCTGTGCCATGCATCCCGTCCGGTTTCCCTGCTGGATGGCATCTACCGCGGTATGGGTGAACTCGCTCGCCGATACGGTATCTCCCTGGCAGGTGGCGAAACCTCCGGCCTGCCATATGACGGGCTCGTCATCAACGTGGCCCTCACCGGCAGAGTCGAGCGTGGGCAGGCCATCCTGCGCTCCGGTGGTGCCCCCGGAGACCAGCTTTTCGTCTCAGGCGTCCTGGGCGGCTCATTTCCCTCAGGGTGGCATCTCGACTTCGAACCCCGCGTAGAGCTCGCCAGGGGGCTTCTGAAGGCCGGCATCCGTCCTTCTGCCATGATGGACCTTTCCGATGGCCTCGGCACCGATTTACCGCGTCTGGCAGCCGCCAGCGGGTGCGGTTTTGAGGTGGATGAAAACTGTCTGCCTTGTCGTCCCGGTTTCTCTCCCGCAGATGCTGTTTCACACGGTGAGGACTATGAACTGCTCCTCGCATTGTCTCCGGAGGCCGTCCGAAAACTCGCAACTAGCGCGTTTGCAACAGTATTGCATAACATCGGCAGATTTACCCCGGATTCAGGTGGGAATCTGGCTGCCGGGTGGCAGCATTTTTGCTCCTAAAGTGCTAGTTTATAACCTCTAAAGAGGGCTGTTAACAGCCCTCTTTTTTGTTTGTTATAAAACTATTTATATTACTTCATGTTGCTGTCTGTTAACCACTTGCGCAATTTAGTCACCTGCGTTCTACAGACCTGACACTCAAGCAACTGAAGCATCGCACAAATATCAGGAAAACTTAATAAAACCATGAGGGCAGTAACAAAAAAAATTTTTACTGTGGAACCCGCATGGAACACCGTTTTCGGGGTGGAACAGTATACCGCATGCGCAAAAAAAACTTTTGCAGATGCCACCCACATGGCATATTGCACCCCGCCCTCCCCGAGCGGGAGGCAAACGAACCGAAACCTACGAACCGAGACAGGACCTCAGAAAAGATGGAGAAAAAAGTACAGGAGAGCGAAACCTTGTGGCAGCAGATCATGAATGACCTGCTGAAGCATGGTGAGGAGGGCGAGTACGTGAGCGGTCTTGTCTCCAGCATGCGTTTAAGAGAGGACACCGGAAGCAAGCTCATCATTGAATATCCGTCAGACATGCCGTTCTATTGGGTAGAAATCAACTATGGCGACCGTATCGCCTCTGCCGTGAACCGCGTTCTGAAGGAATCCCGCGAACTGGAATATGTGGAAGCAACCTGCGCCGTCATCGAAGAGCAGGAAACTACCCTCTCCCCTGCCCATATTCTCAGCGAAGAACAGCCCGCCATTATTGAGCAGCCGGCCCGCCGCAGCAAGACACCCCGCAGCGCCACAAAGATTCAGACCCAGCTGAACGCTGACTACACTTTCGACAACTACGTGGTAGGCGCCAACAACCAGCTTGCCTTTGCCGCAGCACAGGCACTGGTCAACAGCAACCAGCGCATTTTCAACCCGCTGTTCATCTACGGCCAGTCAGGCATGGGCAAGACCCACCTGATGCACGCCATCGGCAACGCCCTGCGTGCCCGCCAGGAGAATGTGCGCGTACTCTACGTGACCAGCGAACAGTTCACCAACGCCTATATCGAAGCCGTCCGCAAGCGCGGCGATGCCCTGGAGGTATTCCGCAAGAAATACCGCAAGGTAGACGTGCTGCTGATTGATGACGTGCAGTTCATGGCCCGCGCCGACAGGACGCAGGAGGAATTCTTCCACACCTTCAACGCACTCTTCGAGAGCGGCAAACAGATTGTTCTTTCGGCAGATTGCCCGGCCACTCGCATCACCGGCATGGACGACCGCCTGAAGACACGCTTCTCCCAGGGCATGACCGTGGAGCTCACCGCTCCCTGCTACGAGATGCGCATGGCCATTCTCCGCCAGAAGATGCAGAGCTGGAAGACCAACATGCTCAGCAACGAGGTTGTGGAGTTCCTGGCTCGCAACATCACCCAGTCCGTGCGTGCGCTGGAAGGTGCACTGGTGCGCACCAGCACCATCGCTTCCCTGAACAACACCTGCCCCTCCATCGCCTTCCTTCGCGATAATCTGGCAGACCTCATGACCAGGCAGCCGGTTGGCTCCGGCGTCTCCATTGCCGATATCAAGCAGCGTGTGGCAAATGAATTCGGTATTCGTGTGGAAGATATTGACAGCCGCCGCCGCCTGGCTTCTCTGGCTCATCCGCGCCAGGTTGCCATGTTCCTGGCCCGCAAGCACACAAATGCCTCTCTGCAGGACATCGGCGCAGCTTTCGGTCGCGACCATTCTACCGTGCTTCACGCCCTCCGCAACGTGGAGAGCAAGCTGGAGACCGACGCCCCCCTGCGCAGCATGGTCGAACAGTTTGCCGAGGCTCTGGCCTGATAAGCAGACAGCTATTTATATTAAAGGACGGCATCATGCATTATGATGCCGTCCTTTTTTTCCTGGGGGGGGCCAGTCTCTCGATTGAAATTTAAAACGGAGACTCAGGGGCGCAAAGCAGTCGGAGCACGGGAATTCTGGCCCGTAAGCATACGCCGGAAGGGACTGAAGTCCCTCGTACCGAATAGAACAAGCCAGAAATGCGGTCATATGTGCCTATACTCCTATAGAAAAAGTATCTTTTATCTTGACATGTGTTCTGTTTATTATATAAGATAACATCACGCCTATGATGAGAATATCTACAAAGGGCCGTTATGCCCTTCGCATTATGCTGGATCTGGCCCAACACGAAACGGATGGGCCTATCGCTCTTCGTGAGATTTCGGAGCGTCAACACATCACCCCCAAATACATGGAAAGCATCATGGCGCTGCTGCTGCGCGACAATCTGGTGCTGAGTATCCGTGGTAAATCCGGTGGTTACAAACTGACGCGCAAGCCGGAGGAATACAGGCTGTACGAAATTCTCAACACTGCAGAAGGAGGGCTTGCTCCGGTGCATTGCCTTTCTCTGGATGAGAATGACTGTCCGATTCGCCAGACCTGTCTGACCATTCCAGTGTGGGAAGGTCTGCACAAGGTCATCGAGGACTACCTCTCCGGTATTACCCTGCAGACTCTTATTGACCAAGGCTCAACCTGCATCTGATGAACACCTGCACACAATCCCTTTTTGTGACGCCCGCTATTGTCTGCGCAATGGCGGCGTCTTGCGTTATGGCGACCGAAATCAATGCCGTGGACTACGGTGTAATCCCGGGAGGCAAGGATAACGGCGCCGCCATGCTGGAGCTCATCCAGGCAGCCCGCACCCAGGGGGTAAGCCGCATCAACTTTGCCCCGGGCGAGTACCATTTCCATGCGGAAAGCGCCCTGCCCATGCAGCTGTTCATCTCCAACCACGACCAGCAGGATGTACACCCTGTGGGTGTCCCGCTGGTCAAGCTCAAGAACATGGAACTGCGCGGCAATAAAACACGATTCATTTTCCATGGCAAAATGCTGCCTTTTGTGCTGATGGACTGCGAAGGCATCACCATCAGGAACATCAGCATCGATGCAGCAGAACCTTTCTCTTCCGAAGGCCGCATCGTGGAAATCAAGGATGGGAAGACCACGCTGAAGCTCAGCCCTGCCAGCCGCTACACGGTGGAGGGCGGAAGGTTCCTGCTCACCAACAACGGCCGCAAGGAGCAGATTCAGTGCATACTTGCCTTCATGCCCGATGGCCGCATGGTGCCCACCGGCAAATCTGGAGACATGGGCTGGGGTGCCGCAGCTGAGCAGCTGCCTGGCAACCGAGTGCGCTTCGCAGAGGATGCCAGCAGGAAGGGTCTCGCCGTGGGCCAGACACTCGTGCTGCGCAGCTACTACCGCCCGCACCCCGGCATGCTCCTCTACCGTGCCAAGGGCACCACACTGAAGAACGTGGTATTCCACGACAGCCAGGGTATGGCCCTCGTTGCCCAGCGTAGCGAGAACATCACTATCCGCGGCGGTGGCTGCATCCGCGCCAAGGGCCGCATGCACACCACGGCGGCAGACGCCACGCACTTCTCCAACTGCCGCGGCCACATCAGCGTGCAGGGTGCCACCTACGAGGCCATGATGGACGATGCCATCAACGTGCACGCCACCTGTCTCGGCATTACAGAGGTGGAATCTCCCCGCACCTTCATCGCACGCTACATGCACGGCCAGGCCTACGGCTTCGAGGTCATGGAGCCCGGCGAGCAGGTGCAGTTCATCCACGGCCCCACGCTGGAGCTCAATCCGCAGCTCCGTAAAGTGGAAGAGGTGGAGTTCATCGACCCGCGCCACATACGTGTCACGCTCACCGAGGATATCCCCGACGGCATCGGCGCGGGTGATGCCATCGAGAATGCCGACTGGCACCCCAGCGTGGATTTCAGCAACAACACCGTGCGCCACAACCGCGCCCGAGGTGCGCTCTTTACCACGCCCAGGCCAGTACGCGTCATCGGTAACCATTTCGACCACACCCACGGCTCCGCCATTCTGCTGGCGGGCGATGCCCAGGGCTGGTATGAAAGTGGCGCCTGCCAGGATGTGCTCATCAAGGGCAACGTGTTCCGCCACGGCCTTACCGGTCTCTACCAGTTCACGGATGCGCTCATCGCCATCTGTCCCGAGGTTCGCAAACCCGCCGAACAGAAACAGCGCTACCACAGTAACGTGCGCATCACTGGCAACCAGTTCATCACCCACCGGGTCCCCCTGCTCTCGGCCATCTCGGCGGATAATGTGACCTTCACCAGAAATAAAATTCAGTACCGGGACATTTACCCTGCTCAGTCTGAGGGCCGCCCCTACCTGCTGAAGGAAGCCTGCGGCACCATGAAGCTGCAGAAAATGAAGTAAATGCGGTACTTCATCGCCATCAACCTGCTTATCACCGCCGGGATTGGCTATGTTCTCTGGAACGCCAATCCCGGCGAATCCTGTAATGCCGAAGGCGTCATACTGCTCCAGCATTCCTTCCCGTATTTCGCCACAGCCTACACACTGCTGATGCTTTTTGCCTTCCAGCGCAGGTCACCCATGCTCTCGCTGCTGGCTGGCGCGGCCCTCTGGTTCCCCCTGGCAGTGGTATGGGGCTGCATCTGCGGGCATGAAAGCTACTCCTGGATTCCGCTGCCGCTGTCGTTTCTCGTTCTGCCGCCGCTCGGCATGGCCTATGCCTATGCCAGGAAGGACTGGGAATATGCTCTCTGCATTGCCTATCTCATCGGCCTGATACCCGCCCTGTTCCTGCTGCGATGAATACCGTGCGACTCCGATACGAAAGTGGTGTTCCCGTCGCTGTGCGTCTGGCGGTAGTTGCGGTCTTTATCATCTGCATCAGCCTGCTCTGGCTCAGCATCACCTGCCGTTGGGAAACAGCAACGACCATCTTCCTGGGAGTTCTGGTTATCATCTGGTTCATCGCGCTATTTCTGAGCAGTCTGCTTCCTATCCTCGGCAGATGCACCCTGCACATGGAGGGCGACTCCCTCATCGTTGAAAAGACAATACTCAGTATCTGCTGGCGACGGTTCAGCGTTCCTCGCAGCCTGCTTTCCATTTCCTGTAACACACGCACCGAAATCCGCGGAGCTTTTCAGAGCACCCGCCGCACCATTCAGGTATACAACCCGGCTATCCGCACTCCGCAGGGGCTTATTCATCTGCCGCAGATTCACCGCAAGGAGGATGCCGACTGCATCATGGGGCAGCTGCAAGAGCTGATTGGAGCATGATTCTCTACCATATTGCCGTCATTGTGGTCGATTGGACTTGAAAATTCGGACAATTGGGTGTATAAGGCGCGCATGTCAACGCACGTACGCACACGCTTTGCTCCGTCGCCCACCGGATACCTGCACATCGGTGGTGCCCGTACCGCTCTGTTCAATTACCTTTTCACCCGCAAAATGGGTGGCACTTTCGTGCTGCGCATTGAAGACACCGACCAGGAACGCCACGTGGAAGACGCCATGAAGGCCATCTTCACCGGCATGAGCTGGCTGGGTCTGGACTGGGATGAAGGCGAAGGCAAGGGTGGCGAGTTCGCTCCCTACTTCCAGAGCCAGCGCAAGGACATCTACGACCGCTACTTCCAGAAGCTCGTGGACATGGGCCGAGTGTACGAATGCCCCGCCCCGAACAAGCGCGACAAGAACGGCGATGAAATCCCCGGCACCAGCGAGGGTACCGTGTGGCGTTTCCGCTTCAAGCGCGAGGGAGTGATGACCCTGCACGATATGGTGTGCGGTGACATCTCCGTGGACTACAACAACGTGGACATCAACCCGGACATGGTGGTGAAGCGCACGGATGGTTCCTATATCTTCCACCTGGTGAACGTGGTGGACGATATCGAGATGAAGATTACCCATGTCATCCGCGGTGAGGACCACATCATGAACACCTTCAAGCACCTGCAGCTTTTCGATGCCTTTGGCGTAGAGCCGCCCGTGTATGCCCACATCCCGCTCATCCAGAACCCGGACGGTTCCAAGATGAGCAAGCGCGATGTAGGCGCCCAGCTGGGCAACTACCCCGAGGAAGGCTTCCTGCCCGATGCCGTGGTGAACTTCATCGCCCTGCTCGGCTGGAGTCCCAAGAGCGATGACGAGGTATTCACCAAGGACGAACTCATCAACCTCTTCTCCCTGGAGAATGTGAACCGCGCCGCCGCTAAGTTCGATATCACCAAGTGCAAATGGATGAACCAGCAGCACATCATGCGACTGGAGCCGCAGAAATTCGTGGAGCTCGCCCTCCCGTTCTGCACCAAGGCCGGTCTGGAGGATACCCCCCAGCTGCGCGAGGTGCTTCCCTCTGTGCAGACCAAGGTGCAGCTGCTCAGCGAGACTCCCGCCTGGGTGAAGTGGGTGCAGGTGCTCGAGTACGAGGAGGAATCCATGGTCAAGCTGCAGGAGAACGCCCGCGAAATGCTCACCCTCCTCACGGAAGAATTCAAAGGCATCGGGGAATGGAGCGGAGATGCAGCTTTCCAGCTCATCAAACCGCTGGCCAAGGCCAACGGTGTGAAAGTGGGCGCCATGATGTTCCCGCTGCGCATGGCCCTCACCGGTTGCCACGCAGGCCCCGGCATCGATGTCATCATGCAGACGCTTGGCCGCGATGAAGTGCTGCGCCGCATCGAGATTTTCCCCTGCTGATTCCTTTCAGTCCGCCCATGCGCACCATCGATTTCGATTACCACCTGCCTGATGAGCTGATTGCCGACCGGCCTCTGCCGGATCGCGCCGCCAGCCGCATGCTGGTGGTGCACCGCGATACCGGGCTCATCGAGCACCGCCATTTCCATGATATCATGGAATATGTGCAGCCCGGTGACCACTTTGTGCTCAACAACACCAAGGTTGTACCTGCCCGCTATTTCAGCAACGATGGCAGCATTGAGCTTGTGCGCGCCGGGCTGGCGCAGGAGCTGGTGTGGAAATGCCTGGTGCGCCCGGGTAAGAAAATGAAAGTGGGCCGCACTGTGCAGGTGGGCGATGCCACCGGCACGGTGGAAAGCATTGATGACGAAGGATACCGCTACATCCGCTGGGATAAATTCATCGACCCGGAGGTTTACGGACGCCTCGCCCTGCCGCACTACATGAACCGCGAAAGCGAACCGGCAGACAAGGAACGCTACCAGACCATCTACGCAGAACACGAAGGCGCCATTGCCGCCCCCACCGCCGGGCTGCACTTCACCCCGGAAATCCTCGGCGCGCTGCCGCACAGCTTTGTAACCCTGCATGTCGGCGTTGGCACCTTCCGCCCGGTCAAGGTCGAAAACGTGGCCGACCACCACATGCACCGGGAAAGCTTCGTGATGCCGCAGGACACGGCAGATGCCATTGCCACCGCCAGGCGCGTTGTTGCTGTGGGCACCACCAGTGTGCGCGTGCTGGAAACCCTGGCCACCCGCCACGGCACCCCCCTGCCCGCCACCAGCGGAGATACCGATATCTTCATCTACCCCGGCTATGAGTTCAAGACGGTGGGCGCCCTGCTCACCAACTTCCACCTGCCGCAAAGCACGCTTATCATGCTCGTGTGCGCCTTTGCAGGCAAGGAGCTCATCATGGAAGCCTACCGCCAGGCGGTGGAACAGCGCTACCGATTCTTCTCCTACGGGGACTGCATGCTTATCGTCTGATGATTGCACCACTTGCCAAGCTCTATAACTTCCGGGGCCGCCTCAGCCGCCGCGATTTCCTCGTGTACTGGCTCTGGGTATACCTCTTGCCCAAAGTCTGGCCATTTCTGGCAGCCCTGGGCAATGTCCTGATTTTCGGAACGGAATGGCAACCGGTAGAAATAGCAGAAGGCGTGGCCTTCGGCGTATCCGTCCAGTTGCTGCTTGTTTCCTTTTTCCTGGGGGCCATCTGGCGGCGCTTGAATGACATCGGCTTTGCCCTCTGGCCGAAACTGCTCATCTGCGCGCTCATGTTCCTGCTGCCGCCTTTCGGGTGGATGCTCCAGCTCACCCTGCTCCTGCTTCCCTCCCGCCGCCGGAATTAACGGTCGGCTTTCCTTATATACCACAAGCGCGCGCAGGTCTCACAGAACCTGCGCGCGTTGTATTTTTGCGTCCTGTTATACCGGCAATCAGGCCTTGCGGCGGCGGCGGGCAGCCATTGCCGCCAGCGCCAGCAGGCTCAGAGTGGCCGTGGCCGGCTCGGGTACGATATGGGTCAGGTACAACACATTCAGCTCGGTGTCATACACCAGTGTACTCTCCTCCGTGAGGCCGTAACCGGTGAAATAATCGTTTGCATTCAGGGTGTAGATGTAGCTATCATCTGCCGTGGCAGTGATGCCGTCATAAATGAAGTTCACCGTGCCCAGGTTGGAGAACAGCAGGAAATGTGACTCCTCGGTGTATTCCGAATCAAAGGAAAGCACCACCTTGATCTTCTCCGTAGCCGCCTTTGTAACCGCCAGGGTCAGCGCGCCCCCATCCATATCGAAATGCGCATTGTCCATCACCAGGGAAGCCCCCATATTCAGCGTCACGCGGTTGCAGTTCAGCACGCCGCCCACAGCGCCGTTGATGATGGATTCGCCAGCGGCCTCCACCTCTCCCATGCCCAGCGGAGACTCGACCTGGGGCTCTGCCAGCGCCTTCAGTGCCGCGCCACTCTGGATGTTCAGATTATTCAGCGCCAGTTCCGCCGGTGTATCCATAGCGGCCAGCATTGCGAGCGCACCTCCGTTATTCAGGGTCAGGTTATACGTAGCCCCGAAGCTCAGCGTGCCGCCCTTCAGGCGGATCTGCCCGGCACCGGTATACTTGCCGCTCTTCAGGTTCAGGCTTGCGCCCTTGCCCTGCACCTCGATGTTGCCGGTAAAGGTGGTGGATTTAAAACTCACCTGGCTGTCGGTCACCTTCACGGAGCCATTGCCGCTCAGGGCGCCGGCATTGCCAGTGGCAGCCGCTGAGCCGGTGAATGCCAGGGTGCCGCTCACCGTGCTGGCAGAAGCGGCGTAGCCGTTACCCTTCATTTCCAGGGTAGCGCCGGATTCCACCTCCACGGCACCCGCCAGGCTGTTGCTGGCCGCCAGCACCAGGTGGCTGCTGTTGCCCACGCGCAGCGTTGTGCCTGCCGCCGTGGTGAGGGCGGACCCGCCTTCTGCCGTGGCACCCAGGGCGGTGCTGTGGTGCACGTTGATGGTGCCTTCCTGCAGGCTCGTGTTGCCGGTGTGTTCATTGGCCGTGGCAATCGTGAGCGCCCCGGCCCCCGATTTGGTAATGGTGGTCGCCCCTGTCAGCCTGCCGCTGCTGCCGGCGGCCGTAAAGGTGTAGTCGCAGCCGTCACTGTTGGTCACCACAATGCTGGCCGGGGCCACTGCTCCCTCCAGCGCCACCTCCCCCGCGCTGGTATCGGTGAAGGACACATCCATGCCATCCAGGTAGGTATAGCTGCGGCCATTCATCGTCCAGTTGTCGGAGCTGGTGTTCCACACCCGGTCGCCGGAGGCGTTGCTCCAGATGTTCCTGCCCACGCTGTAGTACAGCGTGCCATTCTGCCAGACCAGGTCGCCGAACTCTGCGCGGTTGGCATAGCCGCTGCCTTTGATGGTCACATTGGCCTCCGTCCAGGCAGATTTGGTGGTGAAATCACTGGTGCTGCTCTGGCTGATGATTTTGTACATGCCGCTGCGCAGCCCGTCGGTGCGGTCCAGATTAATCGTGAGCTGTGAGGTAGACAGGTCCGTACCGCCCAGGGTCAGCGCCGCCGTGTTCTGATGCCCGGCATCCACAACCACTGTCAGCTCCGAGCCGCTGCCCATGGTGATCTTCGTGGCGGTGATGGTATTATATCCCTGCAGTTCCAGCGTGGTACCGCTGTTGAACGTGAAGTTATAGCTGCCGTGAGACATGCTGCCATCCCGCAGCAGCAGCTTGGCACCACTATTGGCCGCCACGGTTAAGCCACGTCCATTCAGCTTAGCTCCATCAACCACCTGCAGGCTCCCTCCGTACAGGGTGATGAGGCTGTTTATTTCGCTGGTCTGAGAATTAGCAATTTCTGATGCTGTCCCGGCAGTGCCCCCCTTGATTTCCTGAAGATGCTCAGCCGTGTATTGTCCACTGAAGATGATATCGCCCCCGGCTTTCTGCGTGATGCCGTCTTCATCAGTATAATCCGCATTGAAACTTACCGTGCCAGAAGAGCCCTTATACACAGAATCATAGAAGGTGATATGCCCCCCCGTTTTGGCGGACAGAATCAGATTATCACTGCTGGAGTCGGGCGACATATACAAACTCCGCAGGCGGTAAGTACTTCCATATTTCTCATAATTCTTCTCGAAGACAACGCTCTCATTGCCCACAATGCTCAGACTACCAGTACTGTAGATAGCACCGCCATAGTAGTAGAAGGAGGAGTTGACGGAGGAGGAGGAGGAGGAATTACCTGTGAACAAGACATCTTCATTATTACTGATACTCAGGCTGCCAGTGCTGTAGATAGCACCACCGGAGGAGGAGGAGGAAGAGGAAGTGTAATTACCGGTGAACGAAACATCGGCATTATTACTGATACTCAGGCTGCCAGTAGCGTAGATGGCACCACCGTAGGAGGAGGAGGGGAAGTAGTAGGAGGAGGTGCCGGAAGTGTAATTACCGGCGAACGAAACATCGGCATTATTGCTGATGCTCAGGCTGCCAGTAGCGTAGATGGCACCACCGTAGGAGGGGGAGGAGGAGCCGAAAGCGTAATTACCGGTGAACGAAACATCGGCATTATTGCTGATGCTCAGGCTGCCAGTAGCGTAGATGGCACCACCGTAGGAGGAGGAGTAGTAGGAGGAGGAAGTGTAATTACCGGTGAACGAAACACCGCCATTACCGGAAATGTCAATGACAGAGGAAGAGCCATTGGCATAAATAGCTCCACCATAGTAGGAAGATGAGCCTGTTAACTTATTCCCCGAGAAAAGGACATCCGCCTGTTCGGCATCGTCAATGCCGTCCGTCACATTGTGGATATAAAACGAACCGGAGCCTATATTAATAGCAGCACCGTAGTAAGAGTCCGTCAGATTGGAGAAGGTCAGCTTGCTGAGGGTATCGAAGGTCAGCGATGCGGGTTCCTTGAACGCACTGGATGGGCCATTCGAGAAGCGGAGAGCTACCGGGGCATAGCCCTCGCTCGAGGTAAAAATGAGCTGGCCACCGCTCACCAGGGAAGTAGAAGAATTCCAATCTGGAGTACTGGTGGGGGTAAAGTCCACATCCGTCCAGAGAATAAAGGCGTATTGGTCTTCCTGATTGTTGGTGATATAGTCGCTGAGATAATCGGACGTCCAAAGGGGAACCTGTTCGAAGGTATCCGGGATTTCAACGGCCTGCGCCGAAAAAGCGCAACTTGCAGCCAGAACGGCTGACAACAGTACCTTAGGGAGATGGAGTTTCATAATAGAGAAAAATGAATTGGCCGCATCATACGCTTTCAGAATCCGTAAGATTATATTTGTTTAATGCCTGGTGCAGAGATAATAACAACTTACTGCGCAAAAATACACAACCTTGCGGAACGATGTACCTGGTATCATAATTTTCTCGAAATAAAACAGTTTGTATGCTTGACTTACGGATTCTGAAAGCCATAAACCATGACACTGACACAGCAAACCGACCATCAAGCCGCGCTGGCGATTCTGAACGCCACGGGAGTACCTGTACTGGAAGCCGCCATACTGGCAAAGGAAGCTTTAGCCGCCAACAGGGGAAGCATCAGGCGAGCCAGGCGCTGCCTGGCGGCGGGGGCAGAAGCACTGCGGCAGCAGGAACGCACCGTGAGCTTTGAGCAGGCGGTGGCCGCGGCACTGGAGGCGCGGAAGGACAGGCGGACGCGGACGCTCTACGATTTCCGCTATTTCACGCGGCGCTTCATGAAGCGCTGCGCCGGGCTGGCGCGGCGGCGGGTGCGCAGCATCACGCCGCAGGAATGCGCGGAATACATTGAAACCGCCTTTGATACGCCGCGGCAGCGGCAGAAGGCGCGCTTGATTCTCAGCGGCGTGTTTTCCACCGCCATGAAACGGGGCTGGTGCGATGCAAACCCGGTTTCCAAGGTAGAAGCACCGCGGGTGGTGGAGCAGCCGGTGCCGGTTCTGACGCCGCAGGAGATTGAGCAACTGACCACCACGGCAGAGGTCTACCAGGGCGGCAGCTGCGCGGCGGCGGTGGGCATGATGCTCTACGCGGGCATCCGCCCGCATGAGGTGGCGCGGCTGACCTGGGCGCAGGTGGATTTGCAGGCGCGGGCGATTTACATCCTGCCCCGGCACAGCAAGACCGGCGGCGCGCGGCGCGTGACGATTCACCGGCCGCTGCAGAGGATTCTGCGCCGGCACCGCTTGGCCGATTCAGAAAGGATTTGCCCACGCAACTGGTTACGCCACTGGCAGAAGCTGCGCCGCGCCTCCGGCTGGTGTTCCCCTGCCCGGCGCTGGCCGCAGGATGCGCTGCGGCATACCTTTGCGAGCTACCACCTGAGCCACTTCCGCAGCTACGCGGAGCTGCAGGTGGAGATTGGGCACCGCGATGCCGCGTTGCTGCGCACGCGCTATGTGGACCAGCGCGGGGTGCAAGGGGCTGCCCGGTTCTGGGCAGCCTGAAGCGGATTTTGAATTTTTGATTTTTGATCATTACCATCCCATAGAGGCACGATAAGGCGACTCTATAGCGCATGATTGCTGAATTTATGGCTGATTTTCTTTGAAAAAAGGTTTAGGAATTAGCGGTATTAGCTCTCTCGACGGGCCTGTTTCAGATTTGCTGGTGGATATGTTCGTCAAAACATGCTAACGTGATTAAAGAACCTAAGTTACGCGTCGGCTTCATTAGAAAGGCAACGTAAATTGTAATTTATCGGCGAGCAAAGCGAGCGAAATTCATAGCCCACGGTAGTGGGCGACAGATGTTAGGCAGGTGCAAGCGTGCGTCAGCACGCGCAGCGCCTGCT
>JAZQVE010000082.1:0-5679 GCA_045631705.1 Akkermansia sp.
AGGAATGTCTGTAATCTGCAGTTCCACAATTCCTGACGGGGTCGGCTTCAATTTGATTTCGCGGGATGCGCCGATGGTGTACTCCTTCCCCTGAATCTTGAGATGCAGGGTTTTCAGTGTAGATTCCACCAAAATCGACCGTGGCGAGGGAATTAAACCAATCACCAATATCATCAGTACAACGATTGATACCAGCAAGCACCCCGCGCACCATTTTTTTGTGGGTTCGGGCGCCTTGTCAACGATGGCTTTATTAATTTGCCGAACCCTGTCCTCTGCAAATTCGCACGCAGCAGCAAGGCCGTCTTTGACTGTGACTTTCGGGCTTGCGGGGTCCTTTGCTTTTTCCTGTTTGAAGGGCGTATACTGTATCCGACTGCTGGTATCACATGTGGTGATGATGATATCTACATCATCCTCAAGGCCCTCCACATAGCCATCGTCAAACAGAATGCGCATTCCGTTTTTGTCGCGCAGTGCGTAGGTTCGCAGGTGGCTTTGAAGCTCCCCAATTTTGGTCATTGCGGATTTGTCAATCTCTGCAAAGCAGGCGCTGCTGGCTGGGGTGCAGGGTTTCGTAAGGTCGGCGTGGGCAATAGCGGATTCGGCCCATTGCTTCATTTTATCAAACTGAAGCACGGGGCTGCCATCCTCTGCAACTCCGTAGCATTCTGCCAGCTCTGCACTGTAGCGGGCATATCTGAAGCTCGATATTTTCTCCAGCGGCAGAGCCAGGTACGCGAGAGCCAGTGCACGGGCCTGAGTTTCGGACTCAAGTTCGTCAAACCTGACGCTTAGTCTGATACGGCGCCCGTTTTGGTCCTTCTGCTCCGGTATCCACAGATTGAGTATGGTGGCAGACCATCCGCCGTTATTCCTTTCGGCATAAAAGGCGAAGCTTGCAGAGTTCTCTGTAATAACGGTGCGTGGGCGAGCATCACCCTTGCTGCCGGATTCGGAGTACCAATCGTAATCTAATGACTTAGTGGCTGTTTCGACAGATATAATCATAAGAACCAGGCATCTTTTTCATCAATGTTAACTAATTCCCCTACTAGATGTTGGGCTCCTTCGAAGGCTATATCGTAATGGGTGAAGCCAAAGAAGTCAGAGAACACATTCACCAGATCGCCGCGTTCTTGCTTCATTTTAATTAAGGAGTTAATCAGGCCGCCAGTCAGAGCCAGACGCAGCGGAGTCACGCAGTTTTCCGGTTTGTATGTACCGGTTCGCACATATTGAGCTTCGCCTTCAGGAGCATAGGTCTGGAACTTGACACCACCGAGGGTCTGTACCGGGACAACCGCAATAGGTATCTGATTTTTTTGCAGTAGAGAGATTACATCTTCGTATCGCTCCTTCACTTTTTCCAGCAGGAGCTCCTTTTTGTCCCAATAGGCTTCACAACGGGCAAGAACAATAATGACAAGATGGAAATTATGCTGGAATGACGGCATGGCCGTGTTGTAGAAGTCATAAATCTTGTCGGGCCTGTTGCTCCTTACGTGCATGCCCATTCCCTTCATCATGGCGGGGGTATCAACCGTGAGCAAACTTACCATGGAACTACCGAGAATCTTATTGACCTTATCGGTTTCCTCTTTGGTAGCTTCATGATCATACCATCCGCCGGGTAAATCAATGAAGCGGAAGGGATACAGGAAGTTTTTTGTCATGAATGTTGCCTCCTTGCTGAATCGCCCGGTGAAGATGAATTCGCGACCATCTGCCTCCTCTCCAGTGTAGGCCTGGGAAGTGCCTCCGAGACCATGGGCTTTAACCATCTGGCCCATTTCTGTGTCGTCAAATATGCTGAGCATGTTTTCCCATGATGTACCCAGTGTCTTAGACGTAAAACGACCGGCTGTAGTCTGCTGATCGATAAAGATATCGGAGCAGTGTCCTTTCTTGAGCTCCTGGCTCATGGAGGCCAGCATGGAGGTCTTGCCCACGCCACGGGGACCGACAAAGCAGATATTCAGCGGCGGGAAGCTGTATACATCAACTTTGTCTGTGGAGCGTTCCGGTAAATGAGTGTATTCGTATGTTTGCATAGTATTGAGTTATTTGGATAATTTGTTCAGGGTTTCAGAAACCTTGGCTACGGCATTGTTCCACCTGCGGTTCATGGCAAAACAGGACTGCTCGTTCTGGTATATTTCCGGCCACACATTGGTTTCATGCTTCTGGTAGAATTCAAACCAGTTGTTTTCGGATGCGGATTTGCCGTTGTGTCTCAGCCAGAGCAGGTAGAATTCATCAATCAGCGCGAGCATAGCCTGCGTCGGCGCGATGTTGATGTCCTTTAATTCTCCGCCGTCATCATCGTCGCTGAACATGCTGCTTGCCAGGCTGACTGCAATTTTCCAGGCTGATTGCAGGCGGACTCTGCATTCCACCAGCGTTGAGCCCTGTGTGTAGCGGCAGTATTCAAAAGCCGGGTGGGTGGATTTGGTGGAAAGGGCATCCGTCAGGTCATGCAGACGGGGCATAATCAGGGCACGGAAGGAAAGCTGCGTATTGAGAAGATTGTCAATGGCTGCAATCAGATGCGTGGCATGTTCCTGCAAGGTTTCATCCAGCACTTCGCGTAAATCCTGCCAGAATTCCGGACCCTCCGGCGTATCTGAGACAAAGGCGAGTCGCCCGCCATCTGCGGAGGTCAGAATATCCTGTAAGCGAGCCTTTACTGCCGAGCTAACTGCGTTCAGGGTGGTGTCCAGAGAGGCAAAACGGGCAATGAATGCGGCGCGAAGCTTGTCCCAGCCTTCGCCCATCCACTCCTGCGCGTTCTGCTCATCCACAATGTCGGACTCCAGCGCCGGCACTTCTGAATACATGGTGGACAGTGTGTCTTTGAGGTACTGGGCAAATGACGGCACACCGGCAAGTGCCACACCGGAGGCCAGGTCTGCCTGGAGCTGCAGAATTCCGGCTGTAATGTTGCGCAGAATCTGTTTGACGTCGTTGGTCCGGGTGCGGTGGCTGGGCAGGGCACTGTTCATAGACCGCTGCGCCTTCTTCGTCAGTTCGGTGATGGACTGGCTCAGGTCTGCCAGCAGGGTATCGCAGTGGCTGCTCAGCTTCTTATCCAGCACAGGAAGTTGGTTGACGACATCTCCCAGGATGCTCTGGAAGGCGGCACCCACGGATTCCTTGTCCTTGGCATTCAGGGCAAATACGCCCTTGCGGGTTGCTAACTTTCTCTGCAGTTCGTCGATATAGAGCGCGGGGACGTTTTCGTGTGCACTGCGGTTCAGGATGAGATACGCCCAGTCCGGTACATCGAAGATGGGATAGGCATCCCTGATGACATTGTAGAAATCAGCATCGGTTTCTCTTACTTCCTGTTCCTTTTCATCGAAGCGGCGGAGCAGGAAGATGAAATCCATGCCGTTGCCAAGTCTTTCCACCAGCGACTTCTGTGCGCCGGGGGTAAAGTCGCCCAGACCGGGGGTGTCACAGATCATGACTTTGCCGATATCCTCATGCGGGAAACAGCAGTGGATTTCTGCTTTCTTGACAACGTACCAGTTCGTGTATTTGACGCGGCATTCTTCATCGCACTGGGCTACATAGCTGCGGATATCCTTGCGCTCGATACGCAGCTCTGAGCGGCCGAGCAGGTGTTCATACTTATCATAATTGGCTTTCAGCTCTGCCAGACGCTCCAGCTGCATGTGCTGTTCCTTTCTGGGGAGTTCTGAAATATCAGGCAGACGCAGGGTCCTCAGATCTTCCGGGTCAAACAGACGGGGAATGTTCAGGCTGTTGGTGAACGGTGTGATTACCTCTTGGAGAAATTCATCGCGCGTATAGGGGGTGATGATGGCGTAGGCGTCTCCCTGGGCAACGGTCGGGTCATGACGGAGGTAGGAGCACGCGCCTGTCACCCATTTGAAGCCGGTCGGGATGATGGCCTCATCCAGTCCTGTCAGCGACTGCAGGAATGTGCTCTTGCCCTGCTTGGGCACACCGACGATACCGATGTTCACGGTGTCTCTGGAATAGCGGTTGAGCAGGCGCTGCAGCTCCATCCTGAGAGTGTTGATTTTCTCGCGGATGCTGGAGATGTTGCCATCGATTTCCTGCAGTCCGGCTGCATCATTACCATTCTCCTGGCTCAGGATATATTCCCGTGTGCGGTTGAGTCCCTGGAGTCTGGTGTCCAGTTCGTTGATGCAGTTGATTTTGTTCTCGATTCCAGCTTTGCTTTGCTGTCGATAGCTGACAATATCTCGGATAATGTTTTCTCGTGTTGACATATTAGTTTTGTTCAGATTCAAAAGGTAAAGGGGGAGTGTTCTGCATAATTCGACCTTGAAGAATGCCGTTGAGCAGGAAGGGTAATCCAAGTGATGCAATTCTGATGATGTTGGACTGCGGTAGCAGTGTGCCTACACCGGCCAAGGCTATCTTGCCGATAGTTTTCTGAACTTGTCTGGATTGTTTGTGGCCGACTTTGCACATGCGGCTCATATGTTCGCAGTTGTTCCAGATGAGATTGTATCTGCCCCATTCTTTCTCGTGGCAGTATATCCAGACAGCGCGGTTGCGTGCCAGTTCCCGGGATATCGCGGTATCCCGCTTGTACGGAAGGGGGCCTCCGGGCTCAGTATTCGGGGTGATGTCGCAAAATGTTGCTATGGTATCAAGCTTGATGCGGTTTTTCCTTTCCGGTACGCGGGATGTTGCAAAGTGTATGACCCAGTTGTCTTCTATGGCAATGCCGTGGTGGATGAAGTGCAGCAGCTCCGGGTTGATGGAACCGGGAAGGAGCTTCGGCAGCTTGATATCTGTGGCCTCTTCTGCGAGTTCTAGTAGTTCACTAGCGGTGTAGTACAGGGGGGTCCACCAGTGCTGACCTATGGAGGAATCTGTCTCGCAGCGTTCCATTATGGAGTGTGAAAACAGACACTCGTATACGAAATCATCTCCTGGGTAGCTTCGCAGGTTCAGATAAAGATTCCCCATGGCGCGTTCTGCCCGGTTGCTCACCGCTTCCAGGTTGTTCGCTTTACCTTCTTTATACTCTATGGTGTAGAGTGTCCACCCTATTGGGCAGAATGTATTTATGGGAGATGATGTAATCTCAAAGCGGGGGGCATGCATGTCATTGCATCGGCATTCCTGGAATATGACTTTCGCATTGTGTGATGCAATGCCGAAGCGTATCCCCGTGGGAAGCCCGGTTCGCCGGAGCAAATCTGCATCCTGCACAGCTACTACGGGAGTGCCAGGTGCGAGCTTGTGCATCTCGCAGAAAGGAATCCGGGTAGTTTCTAGGGAGCCGCTCCCTTCAAGTGACTGCATAAAAGATCCGAGCATAAGCAAGTTTTTACCAATATAGCGCTGTTGCTACATATTGTCAAACCTTAAAGCTATAGTTGTAACTTCTTTATCGCATTTCCCTAAGATTTTGTAAGCAATAGAAACACCAACAACAATTGGGAAGCCACCCATCTGCCCGATAACTGGGAATTTGGCGGGCTGAAAGCCCATGGAATTTTGAGCCCGTCAGGGCGACACTTTCCATAGCCCAGGGCGTGAGCCCTGGGTTTGACGAAAAAATAGACCGGACCCCCCCCAGCTGGCGGGGTGGCAGATTCGCATGAGCGTTCCGTTTATGTTAAGCATTGATTATTTGCATATCAACGCGCATCCGCGCCTGCCACCCAC
>JAZQVE010000083.1:0-8779 GCA_045631705.1 Akkermansia sp.
AAATGGGAGTTTGTCGGGCGGATGTTTCTGGTCGGAGCGGGGGACTTTAGTCCCCCCAACGGTTATGTTTTCGGGACTGAAGTCCCGTGCTCCGAAGGATTTGAGCCCCCGCCAAATGTGAAATCTTTGGGACACTGTGTGCCATTTGCCCCCGGTTGGAGTAAATTTGCTTGTGTTGCCGGGTAGGTATGGTAGAATGAGGGAAAAGATTTTCCCTATGTTGCGTTATTTACTGATATTATTCGGATTTGCGGTATGCTCGCTGGGTGCGTCGGAGCAGCCGGAATGCCCCCGTGTGTATGAAGATGCCTATGACCGGGAGCATCGCTTGTATTTTCCCGAGCCGCTGGTGAGCCACACGGTGGTTGATAATTGCGGGGCGACGGACCAGTCGGCCTATACGGAGCAGGACCTGGGGCGGCATCTCTTCACCCTGACCGGGGAAGACAAGCACAAGCCCATTACTCGCTGGCTGGACCAGAACAGGCTGGAAATCCGCTACCCGAAGGGCACTTCCTGCAAGACTGAGTACAAGTTCCAGATAAAGCCGGGCACCACCTACCTGGGCGGCGCCCCGGTGGTGGCCCGTGATTTAGTGTTCCGCATGCCGCCCGGCCGGCTCACGGGGCGGCGTATCATGGATGAGCGGGGCATGGGCATCGTGGTGTGCCCGCGTACTCTGGATTCCCGCGAGGATATGGAGTTTTCCGCGCAGAAGCATCCCCGCTTTGTGTTCCGCAGGGCTCGGCATGGATTCTGGACTGGCTCCCGCTATTATATCGACTGCGTGGAGGGCGTGGTGGAGCCTGCCTATATGAAGCAGGGGCTTATCCCGGCCTCCCTCCGCCTGCTGGCGGATAAGGGGGAATCGGTATGGAAATCTCTGAAACAGAACAGCGTGCTGCCCGGGCACGTGGTGGTGCGTCCGGGCAAGCCGCTGGACCAGGATGATGAATGGCATCTGCTGGTGGTGCCCCGGGAGGGCGATGGCTTCAGCGGTGAGGATCCTATCTGCCGTCAGGCTACTCCGGAGCCGGAGCTGGGTACCGGGGTGCAATGGCGTTTGTCGGACGATATGAAGAAGTACCTGCTGGAAGTTTTCTTCAGTGAGCCTATGGCGCTGGCGGATATGCCCGCCTTGTTCGACCGCATGAAGTTGATGGTGGGCACACGCGAGGCAACACCTGCCGGACGCGGGCGGAAGAAGCTGCAGATGGATGGCTATACCCTGGAATTCCGCTACGCCGGGGTGTCTGAGGTGGAGCCGGTCAAGGCGGATGACGGCGGTTATTACTATGTAGATGAGGATAAGCCGAAGCTTTCCTACACGCCGCAGGGGGTGGTGGAGGGCTTCCTTATCGAGGTTTCCTCTGCGGCTCCGGCGCTGCTGGATGTGGTGCTGCCGACGGATACGAAATCGCATCTCGGCTTCTCCTGCACCAGTGAGCACCGCCACCGTATTTCGCTGAATCCGGCAGCACCGGTGCTGAATGCGGGTGATACTCTCACTCTGCCTGCCAGAGGCGACCGCATGCTGCGTCTGCCGTATACGAATGTGTCCGGCGTGCAGGTGAATGCCTGGAAACTGGCGCATGAGATGACGGCCACCGCCTTCGGATTCAATCTGAGCAATACCGTGGCGGTGACGAAGCACCGTCTGGTGTATGATGTGCTGAATGCCCGTGAGTGGCGCGGCTATCGCATGAAAGAAAACACCTCCAGTGAGGTGGAGGATGCGCTGGACAGTGCCGTGAAGACAGAGCGGCGGCATGCTGTCCGCAGCCGCAAGGTGCTGGAGGGTGCCACCGCTTTCCCCGGTTGCCGGTTGCAGGCCGGGCAGGGGGGCATGCTGCAGAGCGGGGAGTTGCAGCTGAAGCTGGATGCGGTGACAGGTGGCAAGCCTGCCCCCGGCATGTATCTGCTGCGTCTCCAGCATCAGGCGAGTCCGCAGGTGCGCAGCGCCCTGCGCCTGTTGAACCGGGCAGAGGCATCGCTGGATGCGCATCAGGATGTGCTGGTGCAGGTGGCGGATTTGAATGTGACTTTCGGCAAGGATGCCATTCTGGTGAATCGCTATTCGGATGGCAAGCCGGTGCCGCATGCTGTGATGTCCTGGCTGGATGACAAGAATAAGCCGCACCAGCTCAGCATCCGCAACGGTATCGGCTGGTTCCCCAAGGACTGGCCGGATGGCCGCAGAGCCTGGATTCACTCCGGCGATGATGTGGTCATGACGGTCCTCCCGTATCGCTCTTCGCATGCGTATGATGACCGCGATGAGGAAGCAGAGAAGGCCTCCACGATGCTGGTGCTGGATCGCCCCCTCTACCGCCCCGGTGATACGGTGAATGTGCGCGGTGTGCTGCGTCTGCGCAAGGCGGATGGCAGCTGCGCGCTCCCGGCAGAGAAGGTGGCCAGGGTGACATTCTACCGTCCCGATGGATCCGAGCTGGAGACCCGTGAGCTTTCCCTGGGTAACTACGGAGCTTTCGAGACCAGCTTCACTCTGCCCACGGGTGAGGATGATGTGACCGGTTCGTATGAAATCCGGGTGGAATGCGGGGCTTTCAGTGAGGCTGTTACTGTCAATTGCCAGGTGTTCCGGCGCGATGCTTTCAAGACCACGCTGGATGTGGAGGTAGACCCGGTGGCTCCGCGGGAGTTCACGGTGCGGGTATCGGCCGTGGATTACAGCGGCACCCCGCTGGGTGGGGCCCGCTGCGAGCTGGAGGTGGATGGTGAGAAGCATCCCCTGACCCTGGATGCCGAGGGCAAGGCCACCCTCACCCTGCCGGTGACGGAGGAAATGCTGAAGACGGAGGGCATCAGCGTCGGTGGCAGCGTGGTGAATGACCGCGAGGAATACGTGAATCTCCCGGGGGATTGCCCGAGCATCTACCCCGCTGATTTCCATATTGACCTGGAGCAGGATAGAATCAAACTGTATGACTCCCGCACGGATGAGGTACTGGCACGCGAGCAGCGGGTGCAGCTTCAGCTGGTGGAAGAGGAGGAAAAGCCCTTGCCCGGGGCCAATGGCCTGGGCTATGTGAAGAAGCAGAAGAAGGTGCTCTGGAGCGGTGAGGTAACGGTGCCGGCCAACAGCGAACTGGGGGTGCCTATTCCGGTGAATGTCGCGGAATGGCGCGGTAAGGCGCATGAATTGGTGGCTTCGGGCTCGGATTCAGAGGGCCGCCGGGCGGAGGCGTCCTGTTCCATCGGCTATGCTCGCGATTCCCATGAACCGGAGATAAAGGTGACGCCCGGGGATGGGGCTGTCGCGCTGAAGGGTGATTTCCCGCATGCCTGCACGGCGCATCTCTTTGTGGGCTGCGGGCAGAAACTGCGCCATGTGAACCTGCCGGTGCAGGCTGGTGAGCAGACATACCAGGTTCCCCTGCAGGAGGGCGAGGAGGGTAGCCTCCGGTTCACGCTTGTGCTGCCGGCTGCTGCCCCCGGGGAGACGGCCACTTCCTGCCATGATTCCTGTTTTGTGCCTATTCGCCGGTATCATCTGGATGTGGCGCTGGAGGTGCCGCAGCAGGTATGCCGCCCGGCAGAGGTGGTGACCATTTCCGGCCGTGTGCTGGCGGCGGATAAACCGGCAGATGCCGAAGTGACGCTCTATGCAGTGGATGCCGGCATGATGTCGGTGGCAAAGTACCACTACCCCGACCCCGAATCCTGGTTCTGCAAGCGGGATGCCCGCAGCTTCACGTTGTCATCCCCGGGGCTTGCGCTGCACAAGCCCGCCCCGCAGTCGGCGGAGGTGGAGATGCTCATGGGGTTCTGGATGGGCGATATGGTGGGGAAGGGCTATTCTCTCTCTCCGGAGGAATCTTATGGTCACTCCGGCATGCTGGGTGCTATTTTCGGAAATATGTACCATGCGGTGGCGGATGGCGAGCTGCCGTGCTGGTCGCTGGATGCGCAGTACCAGGCTGCGGAGTGTGCTCCGGCTCCGGTGGTGCCTTGCATAGCCGCCGGGGCCCGGTCCGGGAGTGGCGTTTATTACTCTAAGAAAAAGAGCATTCGCGGCCTGGATGATGAGGAGTGCGAAGGCGAGGATGATGAAGGTCCGGCTGAATTTACCTGCTATGTTCCCCCGTCCTCGCCTCCAGACGCGGAACAGCCGCGTCTGCGCACGAATTTCTGTCCCGTGGCGGTGTGGAAGGGTGCGCTGAAGACGGATGCCGAGGGCCGTTTCTCGGCAGAAGTGACACTGCCCGACACGCTGACTACCTATGAGGTCATTGCAGTGGCGGTGGATCGCAGCGGCAAGCGCTTCGGCACGAACAAGAAGGAATTCACAGTGGCGCTGCCGGTGATGCTCACTCCCGGCACCCCGCTCTTCATGAGCCTGGGAGATGAACTGCGCCTGCCGCTTTCCATTGTGAACAACACGGATGAGGCCGGTACCTGGACGGTCACGCTGGAGGGGGCCGAAGCCCCGCAGGAAATCACGCTCGCGGCCCGCAGCAGCGGCACGCTTTACTTCAACTTCAAGGCCGCAGCAGAGGGTGACCAGAAGCTGCGCTGGACGGCGCAGGGCAAGCCCGGCAGCGATGCGGTGCAGGGCGAGTTCTCCGTGCGTTTCCCCGCGCCGGTGCTGAAGGAAACGCACCGGCTGACCCTCAGCCCGGGTGATGCGGCGGTGCAGCTGGCCTCCCTGCTGGGCAGCGAGGTGGGTGCCGCTACCCGTGGAGAACTGGAGCTGGTGGCCTCGGCGAATCCGCTGCTGCATCTGGCCGGTGCGGCGGATTATCTGCTGGCGTATCCCTACGGCTGCACTGAGCAGCGGGCTTCGGCGCTGATTCCCTGGCTGTTGTATGATGAATTGGCTCCCTTCTGTCCGCAAATGGCCAAAACGCGGCCGGATGAGGTGAAGAAGGTAGTGGAAAAGGCCATTGCTGACCTGCTGCCGCGCCAGTGCGAGGACGGCGGCCTGTCCTTCTGGGGTGGGTGGAATCGTTCCTGCCTCTGGGCCACGGCGCATGCCGGCTATGTGCTCAAACTGGCGCAGGAAAAGGGCTACGAGGTGCCCCAGGAGGCTATGGACAAGCTCTACCGCTACCTCTGGTGGACGCCGTACGGCAATGCATCGGCCCGCACCCGTTTTGCCATTGCCCGCACCCGCGAAAAGACCGGGCAGATGAAGGATATTCTGCGGGAGATGCTGAAAGAGGAGGAGGAAGACCACGAGTTCCCTCTGCTGGGCCGCGAGACTCGCGCCGCCATGCAGTTCATGCTGAGCATGCTGGAGAATCCGGACGGTGCCGATGCCTCTTTCCGTACCTGGATGCGCACCGCCGGGCGTGATTACCGCCACGGCACCACGCAGGGCAACGCCTGGAACCTCTTCGCCCTGGTGGAATACCTGAAGCTGAAGAAGGAGCAGGGCACTGCTGCCAGGCTGGTGCTGCAGGACGGCTCTCAGCAGCCCCTGGGCAAGGGGGCCACGGTGGTGCCGCTGCCCTGGCAGCCCGGGCAGGAGATGAAGGCTCTGCCCACGGCGCTTTCCGCTGCGGAGGGTACGGTGTATGCCACGCTGCGTGTGCGCGCTCTGCCGGATACGACTGATTATCCCGGTGTGACGGAGCGTGGCCTGCAGGTCACGCGCCTGTATGAGACCAGGGGGGCTGATGGTGTGTGGCGTCCGGCCACGTCCTTCAAGGTGGGCGATGTGGTGCGCGTGACGCTGACCTGCGCCAAGGTGGCGGATGAACTCAAGTACCTGGTGCTGGAGGATTATCTGCCCGCCAGCATGGAGGCCATCAATCCCGAGGTTCCGAGCCAGTCTGCCGGGCTGGAACCCATGCCGTGGAGCCTGTCCTTTGACCACCGCGAGTACCTGGCCGACCGCGTGCGCGGCTTCTGCACCCGCTGGGGTGGGCGCGACCTGCTCAACATGTGCTACTATGCCCGCGTGAAGCGCGCCGGCACGGCCGCCGCACCGCCTGCCCAGGCGCAGCTCATGTATGAACCGCAGGTATATGGCCTTTCTCCGAATGCAAAGATTGTCACAGAACCATGAATAAGCTGCTTTGTACCTTGATGTGTGCGCTGGCTGTGTTTCCTCCTGCCATGGGTGAGGAAACAGAGCCCTTTGCGCTGAAGCTATTCCGTGAATCGGTGCATTCCTCATCGGGGAATGTGTCGTTATCTCCCTCCAGCATGGAGGGCGTGCTGCGCCTGCTGAGGCGTGGTGCGCAAGGCGAGACGGCTGCTGAGCTGGATAGTGCGGGGCTGTCGTCCGTGTCGCCGGTGACGGGTAGCGGGGTGCGTGAGGCAGAGGCCTTGTTTGTGGATTCCTCGCTGGAGCCGGCGCTGCTGCCTGCGGTGCGGAATCTCGATATTAGGGCGCTGCCGCTGCAGGAGAATCCGCAGGAGTCGGTGAAGATAATCAATTCCTGGGTGAGTGGGCATACTCGGGGCATGATTTCAGAGTTGTTCAACGCAAACAGCCTGCGGAATGCCAGCCCGATGGCTATGGTGGCAGTCAATGCCACAGCCCTGGATGCCCGCTGGCAGATTCCCTTTTCCCCGGATAAAACGGTGGAGCAGAAGTTCTACTGCGCGGACGGCAGCACGCCCGCTGTGCAGATGATGATGCTCCGGAAGGCTCTGTATGTGGCGCAGGGGGAGGACTGGCATGCCGTTGCGCTGTTCTACAAGGGGAAGGAGAACGCGTCTTCCAGGACCTGCCTGGTGGCTATTCTGCCCGAAGGGAATGCTCGCGATTTTGCCGCTTCGCTCACTGCGGAGAAGTATGCGGAAATATGCTCTGCCCTGCAGCAGGCTGTGCCGCGCCGGACTACTCTGGGGTTGCCTCGCTTCGAGCTGCGCACCGGGACAAAATCCTGGAAGGCCGTGCTTCAGGCCTGCGGTCTGCGCAGTCTGTTTTCCTCGCAGGCCGATTTCCGCGGGTTCATGAATCGCCCTATCTACGTGAGCGATATCTGCCAGAGCTGCTATGTGAAGGTGGACGAGCAGGGCACCAGGGCCGCTGCGGCCACCGCTGCGATTATGGTTCTGTCCGCCGCGCCACGCCGGACAGAACGGCTCATTTTTAACCGCCCCTTCATCTGGGCCATCATGAATCTGGATTCCCCGGAATCCCCCTTCTTCATGGGCCTTCTCGAAAAGCCCTGAGCAAAACTCAGGGCTTTCATATGCTGGCAACCTGGGTGGGCGTATCGAAGAGAAGCCCCCAGCCATCGTATTTCATGCAGGAGCAACGCAACTGCAATTCATCCGCCCGGCGGGCGGATTTCATACACCCGGTTCCCGGGTGTAATTCATTGAGCGGACGCGACTAGTTACCGCTGCATCGGCAGCGGTGCTACCTAATCAGCAAATCACAGGCATCTCGTGCTCGTTGGGAAATAAAATCCGTTCTATTCTTCTATTTAGCCCCTGCTGCGCGGAGCTTTGCCATAACTCGCTCGCAGAGCTCGTGATACTCGGTGGAGCCAGGAGTCTGCCGTGCTTTTTCGACAATTTCCAGCGGTGTTTCCTTGATACCGTCGAATTGGAGCAACCTGTCCTGATATTCCTCCTCGCTTTCGTCGGGGCGGGGCGGTGCGGCATCATCCGGCACCAGGTTCGGGTCTGCCCCCGCCGCCAGCAGCATGTCCAGCCGCTTTTCAAGCAGCTGTTGCTCCTGCGGCTCCTCCATCATGGCCGGTGTCTTCTTGCCCTTTAGTGAGATAAGCAGGGACTGCAGCGCCGTCCTGTCATAGCTTGTATCATTCAGATCTACCAGTTTTTCCCGCAGCATCCGTTCCAGTAATTCCCCGGCCTCCTTCATGGCAAGCATGATGCAGAGATTTTCCACGCTCACGGTTTTGCCGTGGTCAATGGCCCACATCCAGGGGCGCGGGTCGAGTGGCTCGCCAAGCATGAGCGCCACATCGCAGGCAAAACCGATGGCTCTTTTCGTTCCGTTGATATCTGCCCCATGTGCCAGCAGGAAATCGGCCGTTCGGCGGCGCTCCTCCCAGGGTATTTTGACATCGCTGAGGAAATTCCCACTGAGGATGGGGGAAAGTGGTGTTTCCAGCTCCATGGGATGATAGTATTTCTCCTCCCGCCGTGAGACGGCGTTCGGATTGGCTCCATGCGCCACCAGAGCCTCCACCGCCCGCAGATGCCCGCGTCCGGCTGCCATGATGGTAGGAGTGATACCGATGCGCTGGCCGAGCTCCTCAATGTAGACCATTCGTTCGTCCCTGGCGTGCCCGCAGCGGGCAAAGTGGTGGAGCTGTTCCCGGATATCGGCGCACATGTTGCGCGTTTCAATGACATTGCTCAGCTCATGGAAAATATGCGTGGCCGTATAGGTGTGCACCGTCAGTAGTTCCAGACTTTCGCAGAATGGAGCCTGGAGACCGGCATCGAACGCTGTGAGCGCGGCGCGTTCCTCCGTTGTCCAGTTCTCGTGGAATTCCGGAGCCCCCTTCCAGGTCCAGCTCCACAGCCATGCATATCCACAGCCCAGAGCCAGCACCAGGGCCGCTATCAGCCCGCCAAGACTCATGCCGATTTTCCTGAACCAATGCCTGCGTGTGGGTAGTTGCGTATTCATGCTGAAAGTATAGCAAACCCTCCACCCCGAAAGCAAGCTGAATTAATCACTATTCAGCACGCGTCTCCTCGTCTCGCTGGCGCTCGCTTGCTTCGCCGTTCCAAGCTAATCATTAATCACTATTCACTATTCACTATTCACTATTCACTATTCACTATTCACTATTCACTATTCACTATTCACTATTCACTA
>JAZQVE010000084.1:0-57496 GCA_045631705.1 Akkermansia sp.
GCTCACCATGAAGTACCCGGCCGTGGTGCTGCAGGGTCGCCGCGCCCGTGGCGAGGTGGTCAGCATCTCGCTGGCACACAGCGGCCAGCTGCAGGACACCGGCGCGCGCATGATTCACGCCGCACCGGAAACAACTTCGAACATCGTGGCCAAGTCCATCTCCATTGGCGAAGGCCGCGCCAGCTATCGTGGCGAGGTGAAGGTGCTCAAAGGCATGAAGGGCTGCAAGAACAACACTGAATGCGATGCCCTGCTCATCAACGCCGCCAGCCGCACGGACACTTACCCCGCCATCACCGTGAATGGCAATGCCAGCGCCGTGCAGCACGAGGCCTCCGTCTCCCAGGTGGATGAGGAGATGCTCTTCTACCTGCAGCAGCGTGGCCTCACCCGCGCCCAGGCCATGAGCCTGGCTGTGAACGGCTTTATCAACGACCTGGTGAAGGAATTCCCCATGGAGTACTCCGTGGAGCTTCGCCGCCTCATCGACCTGGAGATGGAAGACTCCATCGGCTAACCCACAACTGCACGACACACACCATGGATTTCCCCCAGAACATGAGCATGGAAGAAGCCTTTGCCCTGGCTGAAGCCGAGGCCAGGCTCAACGCAGCACTCGCCGAAAGCAAAGCCCGTTTCGAAAACGCCGAGATACCCAACCGACTGAACGAAGACTGGCGCTTCGGCCGCCCGCATAAGTACGCTGAAAAGCTGGCAGAAGAACTGGAATACAGGGAAAACACCGGCACCGCCTATGTTGACCATGCCGGAGAGGCGGCAGTGCGACTCAGTGCCGAAGATGAGGACCTGAAGCAGACCGAAATGCTCATGCCGACCATCGGCTCCGACGCCCTGCTCGGCCTGCACCTCAAGCGCTTTGGCGAGGGCTATGCCCTCTATATCGAAGAAGACACCAGGGAACCCATCCGCATTGTGTACAACACCATCGAACTGTACACCCCCTCCACCTTCATCATGGTGGCACCGGGAGTCAAGGCCGAGGTGGAGGAAGTATACGGATGTCTCGAATGCGGCACTATCGTTGCCACGCGTAACATTCAGGTAGCAGAAGGCGCCGAACTGAAGGTACGCATGACCTGCGATACCGACGGCGGCGGCCGCTGCATGATTATCACCAATATCCAGAACATGGGCGGCAAGGTGGCACACCTCACCGAATACAAGGGGCTTTCCTGGGCTCGCGAAGAGACTGTAGCCGAGACCTATTCCCCCAATTCCGAAACCCGTCTGTATTCGGCCAACTACCTGCGCAACGCGGAGGTGCTGGACCAGCACACCAGACAGATTCACCACGCTGGCGGCGCGACCAGCGACCTGCTGTATAAGAACGTGCTGGATTGTAAAACCACCGCCACCTTTGCCGGCAACATCTACGTAGCCCCCGGTGCGCACAATACCGATGCCTACCAGAGCAACCGCAACCTCCTGCTCAGCGAGGATGCCACGGTGAACTCCCTGCCCGGCCTAGAGATTCTGGCCGATAAGGTCCGCTGCTCCCACGGCAGCGCCTCCGGCCCCATGAATGAAGAGCAGCTCTTCTACCTGCAATCCCGCGGCATTTCTGAGTATGATGCGCACCAGCTCATCGCCGAAGGCTTCATTGAAGAAGTGGTGAATAAGTTCAACGCCTGATATAAAACATCTGAGGCTCGAAGAGCCGAAATTTCGCTGAGCTCCAGCGAAGTTTCGCTGAACGAAGTGAAGTTTCTCTAAGCCTTGCGAAGTTTCGCGTCTACAATTAAATCTCCAAGTATGGCAGATTCACACAAAGAAGGAAAACTTATACGGACGTCGATTTCTCTATCAGTCAGCATTATTAATTTATATGACAGGATAGAGAAAAAGAGCTATCTCAAAAATCAATTGGCCCGGGCAGCTACAGCAATTGGCGCTAATATACATGAAGCGACCTATGCTGAAAGCGGCGATGATTTTATCCATAAACTCCGCATAGCTCTTAAAGAATGTCACGAAACAGAATATTGGCTTACTGTGTTAAATGAATGTGTCCCTCAGTTATCTGAAGAAACATATGCTATACGAAAAAACGCCGGTGCAATTCGTTACATGCTTATTTCCAGCATTAACACAAGATTGGCGTCACTCAACAAAAAATAAGCCTTATTAAGTCGCTGCAGACAGCTCCGTGAAACTTCCTTCCAGTCAGTGAAACTTTGGGCTACGCCCGCAGCGAAACTTCCTTTCAGTCAGATAAACTTCACTCGCTCCGCTCGTTCAGATTTCTTTTCGTCTCACCTCATTATACCGTCTTATGAATACCGTCCTCCGCTCCATATGCGCCGGGCTCTGCACCATTAGTCTTGCCTGTGCTCAGCCGTCACAGTCCATCAACGAAGAGCCAGCCTTCATCCCCGCTCCGTTTCAATCAGCGTGGAAAGTGAACCAGCCGGGATTCCTGCTGGCCGATGGCATCAAGGTCGATATCGCCACCAGCCACAGCGAGCTGGGGCGCGCCGCCATCCGTGCTCTCATGGCAGCAGGCCTGGAGATTCTTCCCGAAGAGATGGAGGGCGAGCTCCAGGTGCAGATTAACGCAAACCTCCACCCGGAGCAGTATACGCTGCAGGTCACACCGCAGGGTATCAGCATTGAGGTCGGCAGCGAGACTGCCTTATTTGCCGCGGCCCAGACTCTGGCACAGGCAGTGGTGAAGGATACCGACGGACAGCCGGCAATACCCGGCATGTGGGTGAAGGACGGTCCCCAGCTTGAACACCGCGGCATTATGCTCGATACAAGCCGCCACCCCATCAGCGTGGCGGATACCAAGCGTATCCTGAACCTCATGGCGCGCTACAAGCTCAACCGACTGCACTGGCACCTGTGCGACGACCAGGGCTGGCGCATCGAAATCAGGAAATACCCCCTGCTCACCGAAATCGGCAGCAAGCGCAAGGGCACGGCCTGCTGGATAAACCAGACAGAGGTCGATAACAAACCCGTGGAGTTCTTTTATACGCAGGACGATATCCGCGAGGTGGTGGAGCACGCCCACAGCCTCGGCATCATCGTTATTCCCGAAATCGAAATCCCCGGCCACGCCAGCGCAGCAGTCACAGCCTACCCGCAGCTGGGCAACCAGGACTGCCCCGGCTTCGCGCCGGAGGTCGTCACCGGCTGGGGCGTCTTCACCCACGTCATGGGGCCGAATGACTTCGCCTTCCAGTTCATCGAGGACGTGCTTGCCGAAGTCTGCGAGCTGTTCCCCCGTGCGCCCTACATCCATATCGGTGGCGATGAAGTGCCCCGCGACCAGTGGAAGGAAAGCCCTGCAGCCCAGGCATTCATGAAGCAGCATGGCATGAAGCGCGAAAGCGAAATCCAGGACTACTTCACCCACTTCTGCGCCCAGGTGCTCCGCAAGCATGGCCGCCGCATGGTGGGCTGGGATGAAATTATGTGCGCCCCGCAGCTCCCGCAGGATGCAGTGGTGATGGCATGGCGAGGCATGGACCACGCCCGCATCGCCGCCCGCCGCGGACACGAGCTCATCCTCAGCCCCATTCATGCCTTCTATTTCAATTTCCCGCAAAGCACAAACGAGGAAGCAGGATCTTTCTACTCCGGGCTCACCGGCTTCGACCACATCGACTGGAAGCACGTGCTCACCTTTGATGCCGCCATTCCCGGCAACAAGGTCATCGGCATGCAGGCCAACCTGTGGAGCGAGTGCATCCCGAACATGAAGAAGCTGGAATATATGCTGGTGCCTCGAATCTGCGCGCTGGCCGAAAAAGCATGGCGCTATGGGTTACCTGTCTTCCCGGACGAATTCGCCCGCCGACTCGAGGCACAGACGCCCTACTTCGATTCCCTGAACATCAACTTCCGCCAGGAGGACAACTCTCCCCGACACCCCTGAGCAGGGCATATCTGATTTTGAATGGGGTAGATGCACCACTGGCTGTTAAATCTTGACACCAGGGTGGCGCAGGAGTACCATGCCAGCATGCCGCAGGCCGATACACAGCAAGCTACCTACTTTCTTCTACTGCCAAACGGTGAGGAAGAGGGGCCGTATACCCTGCGCGAGCTCAGGGAAATGCTCCAGCGGGATTTAATCAGCGCAGAATCACAGGTGCGCAGCAGCACCTGCGGATGCCCGCTGCATCTGGATGAACTGCTGCACGATGGCAAGTCCGACACGCTGGATGAAATCACCGGGCTCGACGGCTTGCGAGGCTTCTCGCTCGGCCATTTCTTTGCAGATGTCTTCCGCCGCCACAGCAGAGAGGAGGTGCTGCAGGTATTCTGCTGCGGCACCACCGGCACCACGCCGCCGCTGCAGGCTGTGAGCAGTGCCTGGCCTACCCCCTGGATATTTGCCCGCATGCTGATGGCCTGTCTGGTTCTCTACTTCGGGTTCGACTGGGCCTGCACCACATTCCACGCCTCAAATCTGGTACCCGGGCTCATGTTCATCGGCAACTTTGCCATTCCCTTCTGCGTGGCAGTCTTCTTCTTTGAGCTGAATGTGCGGCGCGAAGTACCCTTTCTGGAGCTTATGCGCGCCATGATGTATGGTGGATTCATCTCCATCCTCTTTGCGCTGATTCTGGTGGAGCTCAGCCCGGATGTTCTGCCCTGGGTGGCAGGCCCCATTGAGGAACCGGCCAAGCTGCTGGCAGTCATCCTCATCGCAGGCAGCAGACGCAACGGGCGCATCCTCACCGGCCTGCTCCTCGGCGCAGGCGTGGGTGCAGGTTTCGCCGCCTTCGAAAGCTCCGGCTACACCTTCACCGAACTCGTCCGCTACATCACCAGCACCACAGCGGCAGCAGTTGTGGGCAGCATCAACCCCATGCAGGCCCAGGCCATAGCCGAAAGCGCCAGCACCTTCAATCCGGATGCCGTCATGCAGGTGAGGGCCCTCATCACCCCCTTCGGTCACATCGTCTGGACCGCCATCACCGCCGGCGCCTACTGGCTGGTGCTGAAGCACCGTATTGCCGAAGGCCTGCGTGACTACCATTCCACCAGTATCGACTGGGCTGTCTTCACCGATGTGCGCTTCCTGCGCATCGCCATCATTCCCGTGGTGCTGCACCTCGTCTGGAACACCGACTGGCTGGCCAGCTTCGGCCTGCTCCGATTCCTGGTGCTGGGTGTCATTGCCTGGGGTGTGGCGCTGCGTCTTGTCCAGGCCGGGCTGAGCCAGATTCGCGAGGAAAAATGCCAGAAAGCGTGAATGATTGATTTCCGATTTCGGATTTACGATTTAAAAATTTCCGCGGGCAGCCGTCCGCTATACACTCCATCGGGCATGGTCCCAATTATGTCAGAGAGTCCTCTTGACACCCCCGTGCACCTGTGGCATTATACGCGGCAGTAAGCGGCCCCGTCGTTCAATGGATAGGACGAAGGTTTCCGGTACCTTTGATGTGGGTTCGATTCCCGCCGGGGCTAGTCCAGCCAGCTCCCTGAGTGCTTCCACGCACCCAGGGAGCTTCCTTTTTGCCCTCAAAGCCCCCACTTTTCCTGATTGCCGGCTTGCACAAAGCGCAGAAATATGCTACAGTAGGCTTGTACTACTATGGCAACACAGCTCGAACAATTAAAGAAGTATACGACAGTAGTGGCCGACACAGGTGATTTCCGCCAGATGGAGGAGTTCGCCCCGCAGGATGCCACAACCAATCCGTCCCTGATTCTGGCCGCCGCCGCCAAGCCCGAATACCGCCCGATTCTCGATGCCGTGGTGGCAGATTTCAAGGCCAGCGTGGCTAACCCCGCCGAGAAGATCGGCGAGCTGATGGACCGTGTCATCGTGGCTTTCGGTCTGGAAATTCTGAAGCGCGTGCCCGGTCGCGTATCCAGCGAGGTGGACGCCCGCCTCTCCTTCGATACGGAAGCCACCGTGCAGAAGGCCCGTGAAATCATGGCTCTGTACGAAGCCGCCGGCATTCCCCGCGAGCGCGTGCTCATCAAGATTGCCGCCACCTGGGAAGGCATCCAGGCCGCCCGCCAGCTGGAGCAGGAGGGCATTCACTGCAACCTGACCCTGCTGTTCAGCCTGGTGCAGGCTGTGGCCTGTGCAGAGGCCAACGTGCGCCTCATCTCTCCCTTCGTGGGCCGTATCCTGGACTGGTACGTAGCCGCCACCGGTGAGAAGTACACCGCCGAGACCGACCCGGGTGTCATCTCCGTGCGCACCATCTACAATTACTACAAGAAGTTCGGTTATCCGGTGCAGATCATGGGCGCCAGCTTCCGCAACACGGGTGAGATTCTCGCCCTGGCCGGTTGCGACCTGCTGACCATCTCCCCCGGCCTGCTGGCCGAACTCGCTGCCTGTGAGGATGAGGTGAAGCCCCTGCTTTCCTCCGAGGCTGCCGCTGCCAGCGATATCGAACGCATCCCTGCCGACGAGAAGAACTTCCGATTCCTCTTCAACGAGGACGCCATGGCCACGGAGAAGACTGCCGAGGGCATCCGCAAGTTCTCTGCCGACATCCGCAAGCTGGAGGCCCTGCTCGCTTCCATGCTGTAAACCACTCAACTCATCAAATTAATCATGAAAGTACTCGTTACCGGCGGTGCCGGTTATATTGGGTCCCACACGGTGCGCCAGCTTGTGAAGAGCGGCGCAGATGTAACCGTGCTGGACAGCATGGTATACGGCCACGAGGCCTCCATTGTGGACGACGCCGTGACTCTGGTCAAGGGCGACCTGGGCGACCCCGCAGTGGTATACCCCCTCATGGTGAATGGCAAGTTCGACGCTGTGGTGCACTTTGCCGCCTTCATCCAGGTGGGTGAGTCCGTGACCGACCCGCTGAAATACTACGAGAACAACATCGCCAAGCCCCTGGTGCTGCTGCGTGCCATGCTGCTGGCTGGCTGCAAGCGCTTTGTGTTCTCCTCCACCTGCGCCACCTACGGTGAACCCACCCAGGTGCCGATTCCCGAGACCGAGAAGCAGGATCCCATCAACCCCTACGGTGGCTCCAAGTACATGCTGGAGAAGGTATGCAAGGACTGCGACCGAGCCTACGGCCTCAAGAGCGTGTTCCTGCGCTACTTCAATGCCTCCGGTTCCTCCGTGGACGGCGCCATCGGCGAAGACCACGAGCCCGAGTCTCACCTCATCCCGGTGATTCTGCAGGCCATCAAGGGCGAACGTCCCGGCATCACCGTGTTCGGCACTGACTACGACACCCCGGACGGCACCTGCATCCGCGACTACATCCACGTAGATGACCTGGCAGATGCCCACCTGCGCGCTCTGGACTACCTGATGAAGGGTGGCGAGACCAACTGGTTCAACCTGGGCACCGGCAACGGCTTCTCCGTGAAGCAGATTATCGACGCCGCTGAGAAGGTGACCGGCATGAAGGCTCCCGTGACCTACGGTCCGCGCCGCGAGGGAGACCCGCCCCGTCTCATCGCCGACTCCCGCAAGGCTGCCGAAATCCTGGGCTGGATTCCCAAGTACCAGGATGTGACCCAGATTGTGGAGACCGCCTGGAAGTGGCACAATGGTCCCCGCGGTGGTCACTATTAAAGCCCCACAAACGGATTTATCCATCCCCCGCATTCATCCCGGATGCGGGGGATTTCATATGCATGCAACGCCGGCGTAATTCATTGAGCGAAGCGTCTGGTTACTGCTGCATCTGCAGCAGTGCGATATTATGTCTTCAGCATTCATTGTGAAGCGCAAAGCATTCACAATATTCGATTATCGAACATTCATGGTTCCCCACAGAAAAAAAGGACTCCGCCCTCGATACAGGGCGGAGTCTGATGAATCGTTTCCGGTTTCCGGGGCGCGTTAGTAGGCGCGGGCCCAGAGGACGCGGCGCGTGGTGGGGCGGCCAGTGAGGATGCAGGGAGCAGCCTCGGCAGCGCAGCCCATGTCGCCCTGCGGAATGCAGCGGATGGAGATGCGCAGGCTCTTGGCCAGGGTCTCTTCCTCCTCGGGGGAGCCATCCCAGGGGCAGAGCAGCCAGTCGGCATCGCCCTCGCCGTTGAAATTAGCCTTCAACTCATCCAGGCTGGAGCAGGTGCGGATGTGGCTGTCGCGGAAATCACGCTGGCGCTGCAGCAGAGTGTTCTGGATATCCTCCAGCAGGGATACGGCGTTCTCCACAAACTCGGTCTCGGAGATGAAGCTCTTTTCGTTGCTGGCCTGGTCGCGGCGGCAGAGGCAGATGGAGCCCTTCTCCAGGTCGCGCGGACCAATCTCCACGCGCACGGGCACGCCCTTCTTGATCCAGTCCCACTTCTTGGTGCCACCGTTGATATCGCGGGTATCCACCTGCACACGCAGCGGCATGCCGTGGAAGCTCATGGCGCTGAGCTTATCGGCCAGGGCCTGGCAGTGGGCAATGATGGCATCCTTCGTATCCGCCTTGGGCGTGACAGGGATGATGACAATCTGCTTCGGAGCCACGCGGGGCGGGCACACCAGGCCGTCGTCATCAGAGTGAGCCATGATGAGCGTACCGATCATACGGGTGGAAACACCCCAGGAGGTGGTCCAGGCAAACTGGCGCTCGTTGTTGCGGCCGGCAAAGCAGATGTTCTGAGCCTTGGCGAAGTTCTGACCCAGGAAGTGGGAGGTACCGGCCTGAATAGCCTTGCGGTCCTGCACCATGGCTTCCACCGTGAAGGTACGCACAGCGCCGGGGAAGCGCTCGTGCTCGGTCTTCTCACCGGGAATCACGTCCACAGCCAGCACATCGCGCTGGAACTCCTCATACACCTTGTGCATGAGTGCGGTCTCCTCCTCGGCCTCCTCGCGGGTTTCGTGGGCGGGGTGGCCTTCCTGCCACAGGAACTCAGCCGTGCGCAGGAAGATACGGGGACGCATCTCCCAGCGCATCACGTTGCACCACTGGTTCACCTTGATGGGGAGCTCGCGGTAGGACTCCAGCCAGCGGGAGAACGCTGCGCCAATCACCGTCTCGGAAGTGGGGCGGATTACGTACTTATCCGTAAGCTCGCCGGAGGGAATCATGCGGGTCTTGCCGGTCTCGGGGTCCTTCACAGCCTCCAGGCGGTGGTGGGTCACCACGGCGCATTCGGTAGCAAAGCCTTCTGCGTGTTCGGCTTCCTTCTCCAGGTAGGAAACCGGAATAAGCATGGGGAAATAGGCATTGGTGTGGCCGGTGCGCTTGAAGTCGGCATCGAGCTGCTGCTGAATAAGTTCCCAGATAGCGTAGCCCCAGGGCTTGATGACCATGCAGCCACGGACCTCGGAATTTTCGGCGAGGTCGGCTGCCTTGATAACCTGCTGGTACCACTCGGGGAAATCCTGTGCGCGGGTGGGCGAAATAGCGTTCTGTTGTGCCATGTCGGGAATTGTATGGATTATGGTTGAAATGTCAATGAAAATCAGTACTTACTCTCGCGGTATAATTTATGGTTGAGCACCGCAAGCAGAATCATGAAGAGCGTGAGCAGCCACAGCCCCAGCGAACCGAAGGCCAGTGCAAACACCACCGCAGCACCCAGACTGATGGCATGCATCTGCGAGCGGGACTTCATGAGCCCCTGCATAATCTGCCCGCCATCCAGCGGGAATATCGGCAGCAAATTCAGCAGCGTCCACCAGCAGCTCACCTCAATCAGGTAGAAGAACAGGCAGATAACGAGAGGCGAACACCCCGGCAGCTCCACCGCCGGCATGATACCCAGTGCAGAATACGAGGCCAGCAATGTGCCAATCCTGAAATCTCCCACATACAGGCAGAGCGCCAGATAGGCCAGAACTCCCACCAGCAGGCTGGACAGCGGACCGGCCGCCGTCATGGCCACCCCCTGCATGCGGGTGAGCCGGGCGGTCTCGTTCGTGCAGTCGCCCCCCAGCCAGGCCAGATAGACACAGGGTTCTCCCCCGCCGAGCCTGCGCCCCACCAGGGCGTGCCCCATCTCATGCGCCAGCAGTACCACAAAGGCAGACAGAATGAAAAGCAGCACACACATCAGGTCCACCATGCTCGTCACGCAGAACGCCCGGCCCAGTATGGCCAGTGTGAGCCAGAGCGTGGGGTGAATACTCACCGGCACCCCGAATAGAGAGAATCGAATCATCGCCCGCCATTCTATGACCGCCCACTGCCACCTTGCAAGCACTCAGGCAGCCATAACCCGCATCATGACAAGGAAAATTATCGCTGCACAGTCTCTTTTCTTGCTTGCAGAATGCTTAAGAATTGTGTAATGTATTGGCAATCCATGGAAGTCGAATACACAGAGGACGATATTCAAACATTAGACTGGCGCGAACACATTCGTCTGCGCCCGGGCATGTACATCGGCAAGCTGGGCGACGGCAGTATGCCGGATGATGGCTTATACGTTCTGCTTAAGGAAGTCGTGGACAACTCGATTGACGAGTTCGTGATGGGTATCGGCAAGAAAATCATGGTCAGCATCAGCAAGGAGGGCCTGTGCGAAGTGCGCGACTTCGGCCGCGGCATCCCCCTGGGCAAGCTCTACGAATGTGCCGCCAAAATCAACACCGGCGGCAAGTATGATGGCGAAGCCTTCAAGAAATCCGTGGGTCTGAACGGAGTGGGTATCAAAGCCGTGAACGCCCTTTCCGAAACTTTTGAAATCCAGGCCTACCGCGAGGGTCAGACCCGCCGCATCCAGTTCCGGGCCGGAGAAATGATAGAAGGCAGCGATATCACCGAAACCACCGACCAGCCGGACGGCACCCGCGTGGCCTTCATGGTGGACCGCAGCATCTTTGCGGCAGATGCCGCCTACAACCTGCAGTTTGTAGAGCGTATGTGCCGCTACTACTGCTACCTGAACACCGGCCTCACCATCAACCTGAACGGCCGCAATCTTTCCTCGAAGAACGGTCTGCTCGACCTGCTGAAGGAGGAGATGAAGGAGGAACCCATCTATGCCCCCATCCACATCTCCGGCCCGGATATCGAAATCGCCATCACCCACGGCGATGAATACGGCGAGGAATACTACTCCTTTGTGAACGGCCAGCACACCACCATGGGCGGTACCCACCAGGCTGCCTTCCGCGAGGCCATCGTGAAGACCCTGCAGGGCTATTTCAAGAAGAGCTACGAAGGCTCCGATATCCGCAACGGCATCCAGGCCGCCATCAGCATCAAGGTCATCGAGCCTGTGTTCGAATCCCAGACCAAGACCAAGCTGGGCAGCAACACCATGGGCCCCGGCAAGGAAACCATCCGCACCTTCGTGCTCAACTTCCTGGCCCGCGAGCTGGATAACTACCTGCACCGCCACCCCGAAATCGGCGAGGCGATGGAGGAGAAAATCAAGGAAAGCGAGAAGACCCGCAAAGAAGTGGCCGGCGTGACCGGCAAGGTGGCAAAGGAACGCGCCAAGAAGGCCAAGATTCACACCCGCAAGCTGCGCGACTGCCGCGTGCACTACGACTCCAAGCACAAGCGCGCGAAGGACACCATGCTCTTCATCACCGAGGGTGACTCCGCCTCCGGTTCCATCACCACCGCTCGCGATGCCGAAACCCAGGCCGTCTTCTCCCTGCGCGGCAAACCGGCAAACAGCTTCGGCATGAACCGCGCGGCACTCTTCGAGGAAAAGCGCAACGAGGAGCTGGACTTCCTGCACCTGGCGCTGAATATCGACCGCAGCATGGAAGACCTGCGCTACAACAAGGTCATCATCGCCACTGATGCCGATGTGGACGGCATGCACATCCGCCTGCTTCTGCTCACCTTCTTCATTCAGTACTTCCCGGATCTCATCCGCGAGGGGCACCTCTTCATCCTGCAGACCCCGCTCTTCCGCGTGCGCAACAAGCAGAAAACCATCTACTGCTACTCAGAGGCAGAGCGCGACCGCGCCGTGAAACAGCTGGGCCGCAACCCCGAAATCACCCGATTCAAGGGTCTGGGTGAAATCTCGCCCGCCGAGTTCAAGGGCTTCATCAGCGAAGATATCCGACTGGAGGAAGTCACTCTCGAAAACGCCCATAACCTCAAGGAAATCCTCCGCTTCTACATGGGCGACAACACGGACGACCGCCGCCAGTATATCGTGGATAACCTCCGCATCGAGGAAGACCTGGCCTGACAGGGAGCTCCCACATGTGCCCCTGGGATTTCTCAATTGCCTGAATTTTCAGCCTCGTTCTCGAATCGGCTCTTCTATTTTCCCTGAATGGCGATTTGTCGGTCTGCGGAAATCTCTGAGCCCATCACAAACGGGCGAAATTTCACTGAGGGCTATGGCCCGAAGTTTCACATCCATTGCCACTTATGGCAATGGATTTTATCATTAGATATGAGTAAGTCCCAGCTCCGCGTCTCATGAATAATTTCCGCCGGCTCCGGCCAGGTGGCGCTGATTACTTCTCCACCGATTGCGGATTGCGGGAGATAGCCCACACACCCGCGGCTATGCAGAGCACAGCCACCACCTTCTGCCAGCTCAGCGCATCCACACCCAGCAGAATCCCCACAGTGGCCGCGATGACGGGCTGGATGTAGTTATACGCCGCCACGGTGGAAGCCTCCAGATGCCGCTGCCCCACTATCATCAGCAGGTAGCTCACGAAGGAACCGAAAAGCACCACATAGGCAGAACCCAGAATCTCCGGCATGCCGAGCTGCCCCCACGGCAGCGCGCAAACCTCCTGCAGCCAGAACGGGCACGTAAGCACCGCCGAAATGAGAAAGAGCCAGCGCATCAGCACCACAGGATGGTACTTCCTGATGACTCCGCTGAAAAAAACAAAATAGCAGGAGGCCGATAACTGCGAGAACAGGCAGATGGCATCCCCCAGCGGGCTACCGCTGCGCCCGCCCTGCATCTGCGAGCCCAGTATCAGCACCAGCGCACCTGTAGCCGCCAGCGCCAGTCCGCCCACCTTGCGGGCCGTCACCGCCGCATGCAGAAACAGGGCCGACAGTACAAAGGTGAACACCGGCGTGCTGGTGGTGATGACACAGGCATTCGTAGGCGAGGTATGCTGCACCCCCAGCACATAGCAGAACTGGTTGATACCCATGCCGCACAGCGACATGATGACCAGGTGTTTCCAGTCCGCCGCATCAATCCGCTGCCGCGGCACCAGCGGCGATACCAGCCAGAACAGCAGCGCCGCCCCGCACAGGCGGAAACAGGCCATGCTCACCCCGGTGATGATGCCGCTCTCCATGGCCCACTTGCACAGCGGACTCATGAGCCCGAAACAAATGAACGCCCCCAGGGTGATGAGGTGCGCCCTGCCCCTGTTTCCCGGCGTTACCATATCGAAGTCACGAGTTTCACAAGCCAGTAACCACCGAAGACCAGCCAGGCAAAAAGAAGCAGCGCCAGCAGGAAGGGCTTCGGACCGGCCTTCCGGAATTTCTCAAACCCAGTCTCCACACCCAGGGCACTCATTGCCATGGTCAGCAGGAATGTGTCCAGCGCCCGGATTCCCTCCACACACACAGCCGGCAGGAGATTCAGCGAATTGAACCCGATGACCACCAGGAACATCACCGCAAAGAACGGCACACCCACCCTGGGGCAGCTGCCCCCTGCAGACTCCCGACGGCTCAGGATAAGCCCCAGCACAATAAGCACCGGTGCCAGCAGAATCACGCGTATCATCTTCACGATGACGGCAGGCTGCTTGATATCCACCGGCACAGCTGCATCGCCCCCGGCCGGAACCGCCGTTTCCGACTCCTGTGCTGCCACCGGCTCCGGCGTGCCGTTCATTGCTTCACCGGCTCCATACACATGAGCCACCTCGTGCAGCGTAGCCCCGGTGTAGATTCCCATCTGGCGGGCATCCATATCATACACCCCGGCCCGGTAGCACGCCGGATACAGGAACATGGAGAGAGTGCCGAAAATCACCACCGTACTCACCGCCACGGCGGCCTTGTAGGGCTCACCCTTCACCACAGGCTCCGCTGCCAGCACCGCCGCCGCCCCGCAGATGGAACTGCCTACCGATGTGAGCATAGCTGTCTGGGAATCCATACGCAGCACCTTACCCAGCAGCACACCGAATACCAGCGTGAGCGACACCACCGCCACATCCACCACAATGGCGGGCAGCCCCACCGCCAGCACATCCCCCAGCGTCACCTGAAATCCATACAGCACGATACCGAAGCGAAGCACCTGGCGGGAACAGAACGTAATGCCGGCATTCCACTCTGCCGGTACCGCCCGCCGCAGGGTATTGGCGTATATCATACCGATGATGATACCCACAATAAGCGGGCTGAAGCGCATCTGCTTCACCCAGTCAAACCCGGCAATATACGTGGCCGTACACGCAAACAACACCATCAGGAACACCCCTGAGGCAAATCCGATTCGCTCCGGTTTACTCATAATGAAAAAGCCTCTGCAGCAGCCTTAGTCACGGCGGAGGTAGAAGGTGCCCTTCTGCACCTCACGGCCCAGCAGCTGGGCGGCAGGTGCCGGCTCCACGCGATAGGTGCCCTTGATGACATCGCCCTTCAGCTTACCACTCCACACAATGCCGGTGAAGGTCTGCACATTGCCCTCGGAATGCATCGTCACATCCTTGCCGGTCACATAACCCGTCAGGCGGCCACTGCCGTACAGATCATCCTGCAGCATCAGGATACCCTCCAGCTTCTCCCCTTTCTGCTTCACCGATATCTTCATACCGGATTTCGTGCCGACAGATTCATTCACGCATTCACCATGCCACACGCCCTCTGCGGAATCCGAGCAGGATACCAGCACGCAGCCGGCAGCACACAAAGCCATTGTCTTGAGGAGAGAGTTCATCGTAAGTACTGGCACCATTCTACACCCTTTGCCTGTAATATCAAGCAAAAGTTATCCACAACTTATCCACAAGTTATCCACAACACTCCGCCACAGCCGGGGATTTATTCATTTTAGAATCGTTCCTGACTTGACTATTCTGGTAGAACGCGGTAAAGTCCTACGCATGGACGCAGACAGCAAGAAGAGCGTGGCCGCATGGTCATCCGTCATCTGGAGCGCAGCTCTCGCCGCCACCAAGCTGGTAGTGGGCATCATCACCGGCTCCCTGGGTATCCTCTCCGAGGCCCTGCACAGCGCGCTCGACCTGGTGGCCGCCGGCGGCACCGTGTATGCCGTGAAAGTGGCCGCCCGTCCTGCGGACGAGGAACACCCCTACGGCCACGGCAAGGTGGAGAACCTCATGGCCCTGGCCGAAACCCTGCTACTGCTCATCACCGCCGGCTGGGTCATACTGGAAGCTGCGGAGCGTCTGCTCAGCGATGACCCCGCCGCGCTGGAAGTCACCTTCTCCTACTGGGCCTTTGCCGTCATCATCATCTCCATACTCGTGGATGTGAACCGCGCCCGCATGCTCAAGCGCGTGGCCAGGGAAACCCGCAGCGCAGCTCTGGAGGCAGATGCCGCCCACTTCACCACCGATATCTGGAGCAGCGCCGCCGTCCTCTTCGGCATCACCGGCGCCGCCGTGGCAGACATGACCGTCGCCGGCAGCTGGCTGCACTGGTTCCTCATGCGCGCGGACGTGTTCGCCTCCCTCGTGGTAGCCGGGCTCATCCTGCACGTCTGCAAGGAACTCGGCCAGCAGTCCATCAACAACCTCATGGACAAGGCCAACGGCGAAGCCGCCGCCAGCATCCGCGCCGCCATGGCAGAGCGCATGCCCACCTACCCGCTCTCCCGCCTTCGTGTGCGCGAATCCGGCGCCCATTACTACGTGGACATGGAAGTGCAGGTGCCCCACAGCCTGCATGTGGACACAGCCCACGAAATAGCCGATGCCATCGAGGAGCTCGTGGCCGCCACCCTGGAAGGCGCCGAAACCATGGTGCACATGACCCCCGCCCAGTCCCTGCCCGAAACCCCGGAATTCGTCATCCGCCGGCTGGCGCTCACCCACCGCTTCGGCGTGCACGGCCTCGTGCTGCAGCACACAGACGACGGAAAGTTCGTCATCGCCGTGGACCTGGAACTGCCGCCCGAGGCCACCCTGGAATCCTGGCAGGTACCCATCGAAGCCTTCCGCAAGGAAGTGCAGCGTAACCTGAAAGCAGACGTCGTTGCCCTGCACGTAGAGCCCGACCTCCGCCGCGTGCCCGCCTACACCGAGCCCCTGCCCGCCGACTGGGAGGAACAAGTGCGCCAGGCCATGATCAACCGCGGCGCCCCCCTGCCCACCAGCATCCGCTGCCACACCCGCGGCCAGGAGCGTCTCTGCATCATCTCCATCCCCCAGGAACCCCGCCTTACCGTCCAAGAAAGCCACACCCGCCTAACCAAGCTCAACAAGAAACTCGCCGAGCGCCTCCCCAACCTCGCCCGCATCATGGTGACCTATGAGGAATAATCAATCCTCACACACGTGTCCCCAAAATTTTGCGGCAAATTCGGGTTTACGGAGCAGCTGACGAGCGCTGGAACGGTCATTGTCGGGCCAGGGGGTCCTGTTCAAAAACGGTGTTGATATATCAGTCAATTGTAAAATCTTTGGGACACGTGTGCAATCCTCGATTTTCCCTTCATTTCCTGATTGACTGAGAGTCAGGGTGTGGTATAATGCGTGTTCATAGGGGAATGAATAACCACCCCGGGTTAGAAACAGTGGACGACGATATCATTTGCACAGAGAAAATCATTGCTGACCGCAAGACCTTTTTCATTGACCTGAAGAGCAATGCCCGCGGGCGTGTGGTGCGCATCACCGAAAAGGTGAGCTCGAACCGCGACCGTATCATGGTGCCAGCCGAGATTCTGGACGACTTCATTGCTGCGCTGCAGGATATTCAGCGCGCCAATAAGGAGTACTGAAGCAGCGGGATTCTGCTGTGCTTCCGCCGGTACTGCCGGAATTTATACTTTGTTAATAGGATTGACAGACTTTTGTCTGGACAAGTGGCTTGTCGTATGCTTAAATTCCGGGCGAGAATGGCTTATATTCTGTAATTTTCAATAACGTTTAATGCACTGATTATGAGAAGAATCAAAGTTCTGAAACTGGGTTGGGAGTTTCCGCCGCTGATTAACGGCGGGCTCGGTGTGGCGTGCATGGGTATTTCGCGGGCACTTTCGCAGAAGGTAGACCTGAATGTGATTGTGCCGAAGGCAGCCCCGGACGCCAGATATGATGGTTTTGAGCTGATGGGTGTGAACAACCTGAAGCATGAGCAGATGGTGACCCAGGAGGAGGAGTACACCTACGAGAGTTTCTCGGTGGTAAGCAAGGCTCCGGTGAATCTGGATCCGTATGCCTGCGAGGAAGGCACACCGGGCAATATCACGTTCACGAAGGAGGGCAAGCTGCTCTTCTCCCGCGTGCATGAGGCTGACCTGGCGCTGTTCACGGGCAAGGAGGACCTGTATGCCGGTGATCTGGCCCGCAAGGTGATTGAGTTCTCCAAGATCTGCGCGGTGATGGCCCGCAAGTATGATTTTGATGTGGTGCATGCGCACGACTGGATGACCTATCTGGCCGGTGTGGAGGTGAAGAAGGCCACGGGCAAGCCGCTGGTGGTGCACCTGCATGCCTCTCAGTTCGACCGCGCCGGTGCGGATGCCCGCGGCTGGATTTACGACATTGAGAAGTACGGCATGGAACAGGCCGATGCGGTGATTCCGGTTTCCAAGTACACGGGCACGATTGCTGCCGGGCACTACGGGATTGACCCGGCGAAGATTTTCCCGGTGCACAATGGTGCCGACCCGGTGCATGTGTTCCACAGCAAGAAGAAGTTCCCGGAGAAGCTGGTGCTGTTCCTGGGGCGTCTGACGGCCCAGAAGGGTCCGGAGTTCTTCCTGCAGATTGCAGCCAAGGTGCTGGAGCAGACGGACAATGTGCGTTTTGTGATGGCCGGCACGGGCGAGAAGCTCCGCCAGCTTATCGAGACCGGCGCCTTCCACGGCGTGGGCGATAAGTTCCACTTCACCGGTTTCCTGAACAAGCAGAAGGTGAACGAGTTGCTCTCGATGACAGATGTGTACTGCATGCCGTCGGTATCGGAGCCCTTCGGTCTGTCTGCCCTGGAGGCTGCGCAGTTCAATATACCGGCCGTCATCTCGAAGCAGAGTGGCGTGGCCGAGGTGATGAAGGGCGCGCTGAAGGCCGATTTCTGGGATGTGAACATGATGGCTAAGCACATCGTGGACCTGGTGACGGATGAGGAGCTGTACCAGAAGGTGGCCGAGCAGAGTGCCCAGGACATCAAGAATTCCAACTGGGAGACTGCCGCGGACAAGATGATCAAGGTATACCACCACGTGCTGGGCTGGTAAACGAGAACAACTAACCCTTTTTCACGACAAATGAATATCACCCTCACTTTTCATGCGCATCAGCCGAACCGCCTGATTCCGTACGATTTCTTCAAGATTGGCGAGCACGCCTTCTATGAGGACGACCAGATGAATGGCCGCGTGCTGAGCGCTGTGGCAGAGCGCTGCTACCTGCCCGCCAACCGCATGATGAAGCAGCTCATCGAGCTGTCCGACGGCAAGTTCAAGTTTGCCCTCGCTATCTCCGGCGTGATTCTGGAGCAGGCCCGCTACCACCGCCCGGATCTCATCACCTCCTTCCAGGAGCTGGCAGAGACGGGCTGCGTGGAGTTCCTGGCCATGCCCTACTATGCCTCCCTGGCCTCTCTGTATTCCACGGGCGAGTTTGCCGAGCAGGTGGAGGAGCACTGCGACCTTATCGAGGAGCTGTTCGGGCAGCGTCCCACGGTGCTCTGGAACACCGGCATGCTGTACTCCAACGCCATCGCGGCCCAGGCTTACGACATGGGCTTCGAGGGCATCATGGCCGATGGCAATGGCCGCATGATGAGCAACCGCAACACGAATGACCTGCAGTGCGCTCCGCTCATCGACAAGACGAAGACGCTCATCCGCCACCGCCACCTCTCCAACGACCTGGCAAACCGCCGCACGGACCCCAGCTGGAGCGAATACCCCCTCTCCCCCTACACATTTGCCGACTGGCTGAGCGCTGAGCAGGGGCAGGTGGTGAATATCTCCATGGACTACGAGACGCTGGGCGAGCGACAGGCCGACAGCACGGGTGTGTTCGAGTTCTGGCGCACCATGATTACCGCCGCAATTGCCGCCGGCAATGAATTCTACATGCCCGGCGAGGCAGTGCGCGTGTTCCCCTCCACCGGCACGCTGAACTGCCCGAACCCGGTGAGCTGCTCCACCTACGGTACCACGACGCACTGGAATGGCAATGTGATGCAGCAGGAGGCCATCAAGAAGATTTACGACCTGGAGCGCTCTGTGAAGGCGAGCGAGGACCGCGACATGATTCATGTGTGGCGCAAGCTGCAGAGTGCAGACCACTTCCACTACATGGAGAAGAGCAATGGCTTCACCCCCTACCCCTCGCCGTATGATGCCTATATCTACTACATGAACGCACTGGCTGACCTGCAGGTGCGCGTGAAGCAGGAGGCCGAGCTGATTCACAAGGCTCACAAGGTCACGATGGCGTGATTCTGATTTACGATTTACAAAGTAAGGAGTAAATTGATTAAGGCAGAGCCCCCGTTCCAATTTTCATGGAACGGGGGCTCTGGTGTATACGGAAGGGGGAGGCTGGGGCGCGTTTTCAGCTTTCGCGGCGCTGCACGGTGGCCTGACCGTCCTTCACAGTGGTGATGGTAACCTCATCTCCGGCAGAAAAGGCGGCGCGACAGGATTCAGCCAGCGGCAGGTACTGGTCGCCATATTTCACGGAAAGAGAATCGCCCTCGCCCACGATGCGGCCAGCGGTGCCGGCCAGGTTTTCCTGCGCTTCGCGGGGGGCATTGCGCATCACGCCATCCATGACCAGGCGGCGCACGCAATGCGTCCAGAGCGTGTAGTAGAGCACGGCACACAGGATGAGCACCAGCACATAGACCAGCACCAGCCACTGCACGGGCAGGTCAAACTGCATGGTGGCCCAGAGGGAGAACACCAGCATGGAAATCCAGGAGAGGACCTCGGTGTTGCAGAAGACATCCAGCACCAGCAGCGTGAGGCTGATGGCGAGCATCCAATGCAGGAAGGTGCCGTTGGAGATGCCGAAGAAATCGGCCAGGAGGAGAGCCAGGGACATGGGCGGAAATCAGCGCTTGAGGTCAACCACAGCGGGCACGCTGTTGGGCAGGTACACGGTGGAAGCCGGGTTGGTGGAGATGGTGGCATAGCCCTCCAGCGCCTGGCGGTTCATGAGCACCTTGGCGGCGGCATCGACACCGATGATGCCGGACAGTCGCTCCACATAAGCAGCCTCAGCCTCTGCAGCCAGGCGCAGCGCCTCTGCAGCGCCCTCTGCCCGGAGGATGGCTGCCGTCTTCTCGGCCTCGGCCAGGCGAATCTTGGCAGTGCTTTCGCCCTCTGCCTGCAAGGCGGTGGAGCGGCTGATGCGCTCGGCCTCCATCTGGCGCAGCATGGCCTCGCGGGTCTCAGAATCAGTGGTGAGTTCCTTGATTTCGATGGAGGTGATGGCAATACCCCAGCGGGAGACGGTGGAGGCTACGGCCAGGGTCACCTTCTCCGACATTTCGGAGCGGGAGGAGAGGATTTCATCCAGGTTGCGGCTGCCGATAAGAGAACGCATCTCATTCAGCACCAGCTCGATGAGCGACTGATGCAGGCGCTCCACTTCGTACACGGCCTTGATGGGGTCGGTAATACGCCAGCGCACGATGCAGTTCATCTGCATCGTGGCGTTGTCCTTGGTGATGCAGGAGCGGGGCTGGGTATCGAGCAACTGCTCGGTCAGCTCGATGAAGTAGCCATCCTTGTTGGTCAGGCTGCCCCAGGTGGGAGATACATCGCGCAGCTTCTGAAGGAACGGAATGCGGAACTGCAGGCCGCTCTTGCGCACAGAAACGGGCTTGCCGAACATCTCTACAATGGCGCAATGGCCCTGCTTTACGGTGAAAATGAACATAGTGGCATCATACTACACCCTGACAGATATGCAACCCGGTGATTTGTCATAGCCGGGCAGATAATGATGGCGAATAGTGCGACAGAGATTGGAATCTGGCGAGCTGTTCCTGCTCATCATGTCCCCGGTGATTTCATACAGGAGCAAATCGACTGCAATTCATATCGGCATCTGCCGGATGAAAAGCGCCGCCATGCTGCGCATGGATTCAGCGGGCGGCGGAATCTGCGCTTGGCAGGGAGCGGATTTTCTGCTAGCATGGGGCACATGGTAAGCTGGAACATAGTGCTGGGGCTCATGGTCATGGCCTTCACCCTGCCGTTCATCTTTCTGCTCAACCTGATTGCCAGCACGCGCCGCCGGGCAAGTGAGGAGCACAACGAGGTGAAACACCTGCGCAGCATGCTTGCGGAGATGAGCGAGCATGTGAAGCACGACCAGTCCCTGATTCTGGAGGCGCTCGGTGTGCCCTTCCTGCTGATGCGCCCCTCCGGGCGCGTGGTGATGGCCAACCAGAAGGCGGCGGATTTGTTCGGCATGGAGCGCCTGAATAACATGAACCTGCTGCGGGTCATGCCGGATAATCCGCTGAAGCAGCTGCTGCAGAAGGCGGTGCAATCCACCGAGAAAGTGCGCGACATGGTGCCGGTGGCCCACCCCGATGGCGAGCGCATCTACCGCGCCACGGCCACCCACCTGGCCACGCGGGAACGCCACATAGGCATCGTGTTCCTGGACATGACCGAGGAGCACCGCACGCAGGTGATACGCCGCGATTTCATTGCGAATGCCTCGCACGAGCTCCGCACCCCGCTCACACTGATTCTGGGGTATCTGGAAACCCTGCTTGATTCCCCCGATGCTGCCGACGATGCCGGGATGCGTCAGCGCTCCCTGGGCATCATGAAGCGCCATGCAGACCGCATGGCCCGCCTGGTGTCGGACATGCTCATGCTTTCCCGCGTGGAATCACCGGGAGCCGCCTACATGAAGCAGGAGCCCTTTGACCTGCACCAGCTGGCGCAGGAAGCCGTGCACCGACTGGAAGCCCAGGCCGGCAGCCAGGGTGCGGAAATCACGCTGTCCATTTCGCCGCAGTCCTGCATGATGCTGGGGGATTCCTTCTACTGGTCGCAGGTGCTTTTCAACCTGCTGGAGAATGCACTGAAGAACAACCCCGCCCCGGGGCTCCGCGTGCAGCTCACCGCCGAGCCGGTGGCAGATGACAGCCTACGCATCTGCGTGGAGGACAACGGCATCGGCATTGACCCCGGCGCCCTGCCCTATATCTTCAACCGCTTCTACCGCGCGGACCAGACCGGCAAGGTCAAGGGCACCGGCCTGGGTCTGGCCATTGTGAAGCATGCTGTGGAGGCGCACGGCGGCAGCATCCGCGCAGAGAGCGAACCCGGTGTCCGCACCGCATTCATCATTACCCTGTCCCCCAGAAAAGGATCAGGGATTAAGGATTAGTTGCGATTTGTGGGGGGCGCAAATCTCTCGAAGCACGGGACTTCAGTCCCGAAATGCACACGGATTTGAAAACAACCGCGCACCGGTGGTTTCCGGTGCGCGGTCTGTAAATGAAAAGAGGAAAAGGACGCTCTTATCAGAGCTTCTTCCAGGGCAGAGATGCCAGCAGGTCATCGAAGCCGAGGCCGGTGCCGGCGGGCACGGGGAAATCGGGCGTGATGTCCATGCCCAGAGCTTCGGAGAACTCGTTGGGGCGGAACACGTGATGCGTCACCAGGCCGCACAGCGGCACTTCCTCTGCGGGCTTGCCGGTGTAGAACACAGCGGCGTTGTAGGCAGCCCAGCACTGGCCCAGGGGGTGGTCCATGTAAGTAGTGAAAACAGGCAGACCCGTGGTGCTCTGGTGGCGGGCGGGCTTCACGATACGCATCATGGGCTTGGTGGTGCGGGCGGGGATGATAGCCTCGTTCTGCACGGGCATGTCATAGCCCAGGGGCATGCCGGCATCCTGCAGGCTCTGCCAGGCGTCCACATCGTAGTAGCAGGGGTCTTCCACGAAATCAATGCGCTGGCGCATGGCTTCGGGCAGCATGTCCCAGAACTTCAAGGCTTCTTCCGGGGAAAGGGTGCAGTTGAAATCCAGGCGCCACTTCCAATCCGGCACCATGGCGGCCAGGTTCACCAGGCGCTCCACCGTGGCGGCCAGCTTGGGAATCACCTTGATCTTACCCACGCGGAAACCACGCTGGTGCAGGTTGTACACCTGGGAGGGGGTGGCGCTCACCGTGAGGGTGGCATAGCTGCGGGGAACAGTCAGACCTTCGAACAGGCTCACACCCTTGGCGCGGGCTTCGCCGTCCAGCTCAATGCACTTCATGGCGCGGGCGCCGAGACGCATCGGGGAACCTTCGCGCAGGGCATCCAGCTCATACTCCAGCGGAGAATCGCCCAGCTCCGGCCAGGCCTGCAAACAGGCATAACCGCCATTTTCACCACGCAGCAGCACGCCTTCGCGCGGCTGGGCTGCAGCACGGGCGCTCAGGGCACCCACGGGATAAAGTGTGTACGGAGTGTAGTGCATGCCCCTATTTAAGCACGTTCACTCCATTTGTCACGCCCATTCTGTGTTTGCAGTCACTATTTTCCAACAAATCCCCCATTGCGCGAACCCGGGCGGACATGAATGCCCGCGGAATTTAACACATTAAAAATCAAAAATCCAAAATCAAACATGGCCTGCTGCCTCACTTTCGGCTCGCCATGGAGAAAAATAGCATATATAATGCGCGCGTGAGCAGAACAATACATGTCTACACCGGTGGTTCCGTGGGGTGCAATGGGTACCTCATCCAGGGCAATGATGGCTACGTGGCCGTGGATGCCCCGCTTGGCATGGCCGACTGGGTATGCCGCCAGCTGCCCGAGGGCGCCAGGCTCACCCACCTGCTGCTCACCCACCAGCACTTTGACCACGTGGAAGGAGCTGCCGAGCTGCAGCGCCGCACGGGATGCACCATTCATGCCGTGGCTCCGTACAGCAAGACGCTCACCCTCGAAGAGGCTGTGGGAGCCTGGGGACTGCCCCCGGTGGAGCCGTACACGGTGGATGATGTGCTGGGCACTGCCCCGCGCAAGACAGACTGGGCTGGCCTGAACTGGCAGGTATTCCCCATTGCCGGGCACGCGACAGATGGCGCCGCCTATTACCTGCCGGAGGAAGACGAGCTCTTTGTGGGCGATATCCTCTTTGCCGGCAGCGTGGGTCGCACCGATTTCCCCGGCGGCAGCATGAGCACCCTGGTGCGCGGCATCCGCGAGCACCTCATGCCCCTGCCCCCGAACACCACCGTGAACAGCGGTCATGGCCCGGCCTCATCCATCGGCGAGGAGCAGCTCAACAATCCCTACATCTGCTGAACCGGCCACACCATGGACAATTCTACACAACAAACGACAACCGAAACGAAGATGACATTCGAAGAGCTGGGGCTCTCTGCCCCCATTCTGGAAGCCGTGAAGGACTGCGGCTACGAGACCCCCACCCCGATTCAGCAGCAGGCCATCCCGGTCATCATGCAGGGGAAGGACGTCATTGGCGCCTCCCAGACCGGCACCGGTAAATCCGCAGCATTCGCCCTGCCCCTGCTCAACGGCATCACCCACACCGGCCAGCCCCAGGTGCTGGTGCTGGAGCCCACCCGCGAACTCGCCGACCAGCTCGCCGAATCTTTCCGAAGCTATGCCAAACACACCGATATCAAGGTGGGTCTGCTCTACGGTGGCGTGGGCTACGGCGCCCAGACCGAGGAGCTCAAGAAGGGCGTAGATGTGGTGGTGGCCACTCCGGGGCGTCTCATCGACCATTTCTACCGCGGCAACATGAAGTTCAAGGCCATCAAAGCCTTGGTGCTGGACGAAGTGGACCGCATGACGGACATGGGATTCCTGCCCATCGTGCGCAAGATTGTGAACCTCTGCCCCTGGGAAGGCCGCCAGACCCTCTTCTTCTCGGCCACCATGCCACAGATTCTGCAGGGCTTTGCCAAGTGGTGCCTGACCGACCCGGTGGAAATCGCCATTGCCCGCCGCGAGGTAGCCAGCACCATCTCCCACGCCTTCTACCCGGTGGGTCTCGACCAGCGCGATGACCTGCTGCTCGCCCTGGTGAAACAGACGGAGTTCCAGAACCTCATGATTTTCACCCGCACCCGCAAGGAGGCCGACACCGTGGGCAACATGCTCGCCAACGCCGGCTGGAAGGATGAGGTGACGGTGATGCACTCCGACATCGCCCAGAAGGAACGCATGGCTGCGCTCAAGGGCTTCAAGGAGGACAAGTTCCGCATCCTCGTGGCCACGGACGTGGCTGCCCGCGGCATCGATATCAACGGCGTGACCCACGTCATCAACTACCGCGTGCCGGAAAACCCGGAGGACTACGTGCACCGCATCGGCCGCACCGGACGCGCCGAATCCACCGGCGATGCCTTCACCCTGCTCACCGCCGATGAGGTGGACTTCGCAAAGAGCGTGGAAATCTTCATCAACCGCAAGATTGCCCGCCGCAAGCTCGAAGGCTTCGACTACGCCTACACCGCACTGCTGGAGGACGGTCCCGTTCGTCCGGTGCGCAAGCCGCGTCCGGCCCCCAAGCGCCGCCGCCGCTAATCGGACTCCATGCGCGTTGTCAGCATAGACCCAGCCATTCGCAACACGGGCTACGCGGTAATCGAAGGCGATTTCCGCGCCCCGCGTGCGCTGGAGTACGGCACGCTCTCCCTGCCGGCAAAGCTCAGCCAGAGCCAGTGTCTGCTGGCTATTCACGAACACATCTGCGCCCTCATCGACAAATGGCAGCCCGATGAACTCGCTATCGAGGGCATCATCTTTGTGCAAAGCCACCGCACCGCCATCACCATGGGCTCAGCCCGAGGGGCGGTGGTGCTGGCCGCAGCCCGCCACGGCCTGCGAATTATGGAATACCCGCCCACCTGCGTGAAGCTGGCCACCGTGGGCCGCGGCGGCGCCGGCAAGCAGCAGGTCGCCTTCATGATGCGCGCCCTGCTCTCCCTCACAGAGACTCCGGCCCCCGATGCCGCCGATGCCCTCGCCATCGGCTACACCCACCTCGCCGCAGCCGACCCCATCCGCGCCCACCTCTTCCGCGAGCGCAAGTACATTTAGATTGAATAATGAAGAGTGAATAGTATATGCTATTTACTTTTCTCACGGCAAACAGTTGAAAACCGGCTCCGGGAGCAGCAGCCACAGAATAACATACCCCGGCAGCTCCACGAGCGCGAATACGGTGTTGCCCACCGTCTCCGCAATCCAGGCGGGCGGCAGCAGGAGCATGCGGGAAACACTGTTGGTACCCTCACGTACCGGCAGGGGAATACGCCTTGCAGACGCAGGGAGGTCATAGTAGGAGCCGGTTATCCCGGTTTTCTTCCAATCCGTCAGCCTTACGGACGCGACAGAGAGAGGCTCCACGTCAGCAGCATTGCGAGCCTGCTTCACTGTTCCGGGTTCCTGTTCCGTTGCATATTCCGCCTCCACATCCGTCAGCGGGCAGAAGAACTCCCACTGTCCGGACCTATCGTATTCATACCTGTAGGGGGCCCTGGAGCCCAGCACACGGTATTCACACGTGGCGTAGCAGACCAGAATGCGGGCATAATAATTCCCTTCGTGCAGCCAGATTGAATATCTGGCTTCCGTATTCTCCGGGCGGCTGACAACGGGAACCTGCTTATCTGGCGGGTCCAGCTGCTCCGTCAGATTAAACCGCACACACGAACTCTGCACCAAGGCACACAGCACGGCGAACAACAGATAAAGCAGAGAACGGGAACGTAAGTATGTCATAGCACACTGCATCCACCAGGCAACTGGAGGTCAATGGCTATTCTAGCATACCACCTACATGCAGACAAGGATATTCCACCCCAGGCAGACGACTTGAGAGGGAGTAGCGGGCAAAGACGTGACTCCCCAAACCCGCAGGGCGTTAACGGCAGTTCCCGTGCTCCGACAAATATGCTTCTCCTAGGTGCAGCTCTACGCAAAATACCGTCTGTTGCCGAAAAGCAGCCGCTTCACGCCGTCCAGCGCCGCGTGGGAGGATTGCTCGCCAAGGCCCTTGCAATAGCCGAGGCCCTGCATGAACACAAGCCCGGGCGGCAGCGGGAGTGCGTGGCGGTCCACCGCAGCATCGAGCAAGGCGGGACCATCTGCAGCCAGCCAGGCCTTGATGGCCGGTATGGCCTCGTTCACCCGCGAGATACGCCAGGACTGCAGCCCCATGGCCTGGGCCACAGCAGCAAAATTGGTACTGCGCAGGTGGGTGCCCATAGGCTTGCGCATGCCGGATCTTATCTGCTCCAGAGCCACATAGTCCAGCTCAGAGTTATTATACACCAGTATTTTGACAGCCAGGCCCTCCTGCAGGAGAGTAAGCAGATCTCCCACCAGCATGGAGATGCCGCCATCCCCGCACATGGCAATGACCTGGCGACGGGGATATAGGGATTTCGCCCCTATGGCCATGGCCAGCGCACAGCCCATGGAACCATAATTGAATGAGCCCAGAATTCGCCGCGAATCCAGCGCCTGCAGGTAACGCGCACACCAGATATCCGGCGTACCGGTATCCACGGTGAAAACGGCATCCGGTTCCGCGTGATCGCTCACCAGGCGGGTCAGCAACTCCGGACGCAACGGGGATTCCTCATCCACTACCCGCAGCGGGTGGCTGATGGCGGCCACCTCCCGGGCATTGAAGGTAAGCATGGCTCGCAGAAAATCATCCGGATGGTCGGCATGGATGAGCGGTAGCAGTGACCTCGCCACCTCGCCCACATCGGCATGAAGTCCCATGGCCAGCGGCGTGCGGCGCCCCAGCGCAGCTGCATGGGTATCCACCTGAATCACCCTGCCCCGCTGCGGCAGGAAATCCCGGAAGGGAAAGTCCGTTCCCCACATGACCAGCACATCACAATCCAGCACCGCGTGCACCGCCGCTCCCCACCCCAGCAATCCGGTCATCCCCACGGCATTCGGGTTGTTCTTCTCAAGCAAATCCTTCGCCCGCAGTGTATACGCCACAGGGGCATGCAACTTCTCAGCCAGTGTCACGATTTCCTTCTCTGCCCCGGTGCACCCGATGCCACACAGGAAGGTGACACGCGCGGCGCCATTCAGCATGGAGGCCATGCGCCGCAGCTGGGAATCCGACGCTCGCAGTACCGATACCTCCGACGGCAGCACCGGAGCCTCAATCGCTTCATCAACGCCCGGCATGGCAGCCACATCCCCAGGCAATACCAGCATGCCGACCCCGCGGCTCCCTCTGGCGGTGCGGATAGCCTCTGCCAGCACGGCAGGCGTCTGCCGGGGTCTGCTGGCCATTTCGCAATAGGCCACACACTCCCTGAAGAAGAAGGTTGGATGCGTCTCATGCAGATAATGGCTGCCTATCTGCAGCGTCGGCAGGTGCGCAGCCAGCGCCAGCACCGGGGCCCCGCTGCGGCTGGCGTCGTACAAGCCGTTTATCAGGTGCATATTACCGGGACCGGAGCTTCCGCAGCAGACCGCCAGCTCGCCGCTGAGCTGCGCCTCAGCGCTGGCGGCAAAGGCGGCGGTCTCCTCGTGTCGCACATGCACCCAGCGGATACGGGCATCGCGCTGCAATGCCTCCATCAGCGGGTGCAGCGAATCCCCGGCCATGCCATAAATGCGGCGCACGCCGGCAGCCACCAGCATTTCCACTACCTGATCTGATACGGTCTTCTGCATGCATGCCATTTTCGTCATCCGGGCTCCGTTTCGCAAGCTAACTCTCTAGCTATTAGGATTTCTGCACCTTGAAACAGCACTGCCGATTCGACCATGCCAATACTGCCGCAACTGCTCGCGGCGCTGCACCTCTGCGCGGGCTCGGGCAGCTTTCCGTCGGGCAGCCAGCTGCCGCACGTCGGACCGTAGAAAACGCGACAAATTGCGCACTCCGTTTGCAGAAGCATGCCTGACCCGGTACTCCCTGAGCAGGCCTTGCTTCACATAGCGGCTCAGGGTACTGCGCGCCACCAGCAGAATGAAGCAGGCTTCGTCCGCAGAGCACAGTTTCTCCGGCTCCTTGCAGACCATGGGCATACGCCTGGCCAGCACGCGCTCCACGACCTTGCGCTCCCAGTACAGACAGGCTCAGCGCCCCGAGCGGGATACCAGACAGCACTCCGACTTATGCCGATTGAGTAAGGCCCGCGTTGCCCGTTTTGAGATTCCAAGCATCTCCGACGCCTCCTGGGTGCTGATTCCCCATTCAGGCGGCTGCTCGTGGGGCTTTCCGCTGCGGTGGTCCACACCCTTCCGGCCATTCAATACCGCCTCCGGGTAGATTACCCCGGGCATATCGATTAACCGGACACCTCCAGCTCCTCTTAACGTTCGCGGAAGAAAACGAGATGCTAGCACAAAGCGCCCCCTTTCCCCCCAGACTGCAATGATTCATAGTTGTTGGGCATCTTTTTTACTTTCTTGCTGGGATAAAAAAGTCTCCCATACATAGGAATCACAGCCTCGAGCGTCAAGCCGTCGCCTAACAGGAAAATACCTCCCTGAATGCAAAAGTAATAAGAAGCACCCACAGAAACAGGAACACTCTGCGACTACATAAGAATGAGCCAGCCGATGCAATTCACCTCAGCATCAAACAGGCATCGCAGAATTATGATGTATGGCGCTTACCTGCTTCATTTCCGACCCGCTATTCTTCAGAGTCTCCTGTTTTCTATTGTATGTCCGGACTTTTACCTTAGGAACCTCGGAGAAGCGATACAGACTATCGTCGTATGCACCGTGTCACCTGAATCCGCACCCTGCTCAATCAAATACAATGATATATTGCTTGTCAGCAAGTCGAGAGTCCGAATGAGTGCCTTGATGAGGTTTTCCACACATATAGTTTCAGCATTGCACTAATGATTACAAACAAACAATCAACTGGAGTTCCTGATTGCCCATGATTCCGAAATGCATGCACTCATAAACAGCGCTGCCCTGAGCTTCCCCAAAACGGCAGACTCACCCTCACATTCAGTGGAGCTTGCAGAAGCAGACAAACTAGAGGTATTGTTAAAATACAGGACGCGGGACATTCATACCATCAGATGCGTGGGGAGCGGGAAATTGACAAGACTGGCGATAAATCATAAAACCCCGCATGTTTTAACAGCATTGTTAGACAAGGGCGCAAATGTTAATTGCTGTGAGTACTTGAACGGCTTTACATGCCTCATTGTAGAGCAGCTGGTTCTATTCGGAGCGGAGCGACTTTATCATCGGTTATGATTGCGGGACTAAAGTCCTGCGCGCCGACAGATTGGAGCCCCCGCCAAACTGCAAGTCACCGCGGAGGGAACAGAATGACCGTCACACCCTGCCCCGAAAATATCACCCCGACTTCAAGAAAGGCGGGAGGCGGCGCGGCGGCCGTACACGGTGGTGGGGTAGTCATCTGCTGCACGCTGCAGCCAGTGACGGGCAGCGGCAGAATCATGCAACGAGTTCTCGCACAAATTGGCCGCACGATAGAGGAGGAGCGCCACGTCCTCCGGCTCCCGGATGAAGCGGGTAGCCTTTTCCAGCGTTGCAAGTGCGGCAAGGTCATCGCGCTGAACCTTCTGCTGCAGCCGGGCCAGCTCCAGCCAGCCACGCAGACGCCAGCGCTGGGCATGCACGCGCTTCTCCAGCTCCGGCAGCAGCGCCACCCGTCGTTCTGTCTCAATCTGCTCTACCAGACGAGCCAGCGCATCTTCCTCCGGCACATAGGAGCCGGCATACAGGCGATCGGCCATTTTCTCACTCCAGCCAGGGAGAATCCAGTAGCGGAAGATGAGCCCCTCCACCAGGGCAAGCAACACAATGGCACCCAGTAGCAGCAATATGCCCTGCGTGGCATGCCCCCCATACAAACGCTGTTGCACTGGCTCAAGAGCCAGTGCAAACAACGAAATGGGGGTCAGTACCGCCAGCAGCTGGAACAGGCCGCGCAGCATTATTTCTTGCCGGGCAAGTCATCCATTTCCAGATAATCCAGCGCGATGGTGCGCTCCGGATTCTCGGGGTTACGCACTTCCAGCTTCATCTGCTTGAAGAACCAGGTACCATCGCTGAGGCGCTGGACAGAGGTGATGGAAAAGCGCTTCTTCAGCTTGCCATCCTTGCCGTAGCCGTCAATCTGCCAGGTCGTGCCGTTTTCCTTATCCACCCACATGCGCACCCAGGCAAACTGGCCTACGGAGGGATTGGGATTAGGCACCTGCACCACGTAGCAATCGCGGCCCTTGATGCGGGAATCAGCCCCGGCATCGACCATCTCCCCGCCCTGCCAGTAGAGGAAGCGAAGGGAAAGGTCCTCGTAGCACACGTCCGTGCCGGCAATCTTCTGGGAATACTGGGCAGGCGCCATCACGCGGGCCTTGCCATTCTCCACCAGCATGATATCCACATTCTTCTCCTTGATGCGCACATCGAAGCGCTTCCAGGTCTCGCCCTCCTTGTACTGGAAAGCCAGGGTCTCGCCACGCACGCTGAGGCTGAACGGCACCTTGAGCTTGGCCTTACGGATGCGGCCAGCCACATCCTTGTTACCCTGGCTCACCGTCATTTCACGCATGCAGGCCAGCAATTCATCGGCAGAGGGCTCTACCTCCACCTCCTGGGCATGAAGCGGCAGCACCATCAGCGCCGCTACCAGTATATTCTTCCACATCTTCATGTCGTGCATCATACCATAATAGCGCATCATTGCACAGCTTTTATTTTTTACAGCTGAACATCCCGCCTGATTAGTGGCGATTTGCGCTCCTTCCTGCTTCAGCGGGCCATAGCGGCTTCGATGTCGTCCGGTTCAATCGGCGCATTCGGGATAAGATCCTCCACGCCATCCTCGGTAATGAGGACATCCGTCTCCAGACGAATACCGATGCTTTCCGCAGGGATGTAGATACCGGGTTCCACGGTCCATACCTGCCCCACGGCAAAGCACTTGGTGTCGGAGCCCACGTCGTGCACATCGATACCGAGGGAGTGGGAAGTGCCGTGCATATAGTACTTGCGCACGCAGAGGGGATTCTCCGGCTGGGCGTCCACCTCCTCCTGGGTAAGCAGGCCCAGCTGCACCAGCTCAGCGGCCATGTTCACGCGGACCAGGCGCTCATACTCCTGCTTCTCCAGACCGGGGCGCATGATGCTCATGGCATAGCGCTGCACGCGGAGCACAGCCTCATACACCGCACGCTGGCGGGGAGAGAACTTGCCATTTGCCGGAATGGTGCGGGTCATATCGCCGGCGTAGCCACCGTACTCGGCGCCGATGTCCAGCAGAATCAGGTCGCCGTCCTTCACTTCCTTGTGGTTGGTGTTGTAGTGCAGCACGCAGGTATCTGCACCGCTGGCAATGATGGGCAGGAAGGAGAACTTGCGGGCGCGGCGGCGAATGTAGGCAGCGCTGAGGATGGCCTCAATCTCCCACTCGCCCATGCCGGGCTTCACCAGCGGCAGCAGCTCGGCAAAACCGGCGCCGGTTATCTCGCAGGCGCGACGCAGCTGCACCATCTCCTCGTCGCTCTTCACCAGGCGAAGCTCAGCCAGCAGGGGGTACAGGCTCTCCGTGCGGGCATCCGGGTAGGAGGCGCGGAGTGCAGCGGCCAGGCGCTCATTGCGGGTCTGCACATAGGTGAAACGGCGGGGATGATTATCCGTCTCCAGCCAGATGGAGGAGGCAGCAGGCACCCACTCAGCCAGCAGGGTATTGTACACGTCCGTCCAGCGCACATCCTCCACGCCGCTCAGAGCCGTGGCGGCGTCCTCGGTAAGCCGGGCGCCTTCCCAGATGACAATCTTCTCATTCGTCTCGCGCAGCAGAAGGGTATCATCGTGCTCGCCGTTCTCGCCGATGCGCATGAGCAGCACGGTTTCCTCCTGGTCAATGCCGGTCAGGTAAAACAGATTGGCATTCTGGTGGTGCGCCAGGGTACCATCCGCATTAGTGGGGTAAATATCGTTGGCATGCACAATCACCAGAGCGCCTGTCGGCAGCTTGGCGGCCAGAGCATCACGGTTCTTCTGGTAGAAGGAAGCAGGTATCGGTTCGTAACGGAGTGTATGGTTCATATCTTGCTGAGCCCAGTATACTCCCCCTGCCCGGCGGGTGCAATGCGAAATCATGTGTTCAGGGTGCTTTTTCCTTGACAGATTGCAGTCCCGGGAGTAAGAAAGTGGCAACACACCATCTGAATTATTATGGATCGCGACGAAAAAACTCTTATTCTCTTCAAGCCGGACTGCGTCCGCAAAAACCTTTCCGGTATCATCCTTCAGCGTCTCCTGAGCGAGGGTTTCCGCCTGCGCGGCATGAAGATGATGCAGCTGGACGATGCCATCCTGCGTGAGCACTACGCCCACATCATCGACCTGGTGATTGACGACAAGCCCCTGTTCCCCACCCTTTCCTACTTCATGCAGACCAGCCCGGTGGTGGCTCTGGTGCTTTCCGGCCCCGGCGTTATCACCCGCGTGCGCAGCATCCTCGGGCCCACTAACTCCATGAAGGCCGACAAGGGCACCATCCGTGGCGACTACGGCACCAACAGCATGCTCAACATCTGCCACGCTTCCGATTCCCCCGAAAGCGCCGAGGTGGAAATCAAGCGCTTCTTCAAGCCGGAGGAAATCTTCGACAACGTGGACTGATTTCTCCCACAGGAAATACTTCCAACCAGAAAGGGCAGCTACGGCTGCCCTTTTTTTGTTGAGAAGTTAACAAGTTACTGGGTGTGGAGCGCGCAAATCCATCGGAGCACGAGACTTCTGCCCCGAAAACATAAGCAGTGAAGAACAGAAGTCCCTCAGCTCCGAATAGAACAGGCTGCCCGCGAGGAACAACACCTCAACGGCGGCGCCTGGTGCTGCTCTTCTTCTTGCTGGTGGAGGACGCCCGGCGGCGCGGAGCCTTCTTGCGCGGCTGGGTCTTCTTCGCGGGCTGCGTCTTCCTGGCAGGCTGGCTCTTCTTTGCCGGAGCCGGGTCTACCTTCACAGGAGCAGCCGGCGCAGGCTCCACCACGGGGGCCTTCTGCACCAACAGGTTCGTAGCCGGATTCATCACTCGGGCAAATGACTCCACACCATCGGCCAGCGCGTTGGCCAGCTTAATCTGGTATTCCTCCGTAGCCAGGCGGGTGCCCTCTTCCGGATTGGTGGCATAGCCCATCTCCACCATGACGGAAGGACAGCGCAGAGAATTCAACGGGCTGTAGCGCACGCGGCGGCAGCCGCCATCCACGGCATCGGCCTTCTCCACCAGGCTGGATTGCAGCGCCATGGCAAGCGCCATGCTGCACTGGCTGAATTCATGGCCGGGCAAGGGTTTCTCATTCTTCCCCAGAGGCGTCAGTGTATAGGTCTGCGCCCCCTTCATATCGCTGCGGCCGCTATTCAGGTGCAGACTCACAAAAATGGCAGCAGGGGCTGCATTCGCCTTGTCCACACGCGCCTGCGGCGACTGGTACTGGTTCTGCTCCTGGGTATAGAGCACTTCGAACCCTCGTTTCTTAAGCTCAGCGCCCAGCTTGGTAGCCACCACCAGCGCCACGTCGGCCTCGCGGGCATAAGGAGTCACCGTGCCGGTGTCATGGCCACCGTGGGCGGGGTCAATCACCACCGTGCGTACTGCGCTGCGGTTGGCAATATAGGTGGGACGCAGCACAGGCTCAATCACCTGCAGCACATCCACCTTGCTCACCAGCAGGTCACCGCTGGAATCCTCCACCACCGGATGAGACAGAATGCAGAGACGGTCCTGAATGCGAAGTTCCCGGGGAGCCGGGCCGAAGGTAAGCGTGACCTCGCCATTGCCATACAGACGCTGCCCTGCCACGCGGCGCCCCTTGGGCTGCAGCAGCATCAGCTTGTAAAAACTGCGTAAATCCTCCAGAGGCAGGTATTCCACGCCATCCACCTCGCGCACATGCCAGGAGCCCACATTCGCAGCAGGCTGCGGAGGAGCCGGGGCGGCAGATGCCTGTTCAGCCTCTGCCTGGGCCACAGCCTGCGCCGGGTCAGCCAGCGCAGAGGAGGCTAGACACAGGGGCAGCACCAGTGCGCTACTCCACCTTGAAAAACGAATCCTCATCTCTTTCGCTGGGGATAGTTACTGATTCGGGAGCCGGAAATGCTGGTGCGTACGCGACCGGAACCAGGATTGGCAGCAGCCACCTTCTGCGCCGGGCGACACACGGTGTTGTTGTATGCCACGATCCCCTTGCAGATACTGTCTGCCAGCAGGTTCTGGTATGCGCTGGTGGCCATCCTGGCACACTCGGCAGGATTGGATACAAAGCCGCCCTCAAACAGGATGGCAGGACGACGAATAGTGCAGAGCACAGAGAAACGGGCACGCTGAATACCGCGGTCAATAGCGCCGGAGCTGCGGATGGCGCGGCTGTGCACAGCCGTGGCAAGGGCGATATTCTCGCTGTCCTGGTTATTGCCTGCCAGGTCCTCGAAGCAACGGGAGCGGGCAAAGGGCGATGTGGTGCCCTGCGGAGCCAGGGTGAAAGTCTCGATGCCGCTGGCGGCGCTGCGACCGGAATTGTGATGAATACTCACAAAAATAGAGTCCGGAATGCGGTTGGCGATGTCCACACGCTGCTGCAGAGTCAGGAAATAGTCGCCATCGCGGGTCATGACCACGCGGTATCCCTGGCGCTCCAGCATCTTGCGCAGCCTGCGGGCCACCTCCAGGTTCAGGTCCTTCTCCTTGGCAATGGAGCTGACGGCGCCGGCATCGTGCCCGCCGTGGCCGGGGTCCAGCACCACGGTGCGCAGCTTGCTCTTGGGCGAATAGCGCGGGCGCAGCACCGGGTCCACCAGCTTGCGCATATCCACAGAGGAAATCATCAAATCGGTGCCGACCTTGCGCACCGGGTGGGACAGCACATAGCGGTAGTTATTCACGTAGAAATCCTGTTTCTCCGGCTTGAGGGAAACCACATGCTTGCCGCTGCCATAGGAAACGCAGCCGGGGCGTCCCTTCTTAGGCGAAAACTTGTAGAAGCGCCACACATCGCTGAGCTTCACATACTCAACATCATCAATACGGGTCACGTCCCAGGTTCCCTGGGCGCACACCACCCCCGGCTGGCACATCAGCAGGGCCAGCAGCATCATCACCACTATAGAGGCAAAACGTCTCATGTTCAATAGCCCCTTTACTCTACCATCTCTCACCCGCCCTCCACAAGCCCAAAATGTTTCAGTTTCCGGATTTTTCTGCCACCCCCGTGTCAGCAAACCAGATAATTCTTGACACCTGCCCGGCGAACAGGCAGAATATGCCCCGCAACACGCGCTGGAGAGATGGCTGAGTTGGTCTAAGGCACTCGACTCGAAATCGAGCGTGGCAGAGATGTCACCGTGGGTTCGAATCCCACTCTCTCCGTTCACAGAGAAGGCCTTGCAGCACCCCGCAGCAAGGCTTTTTCAATTGTCAGCTGACAAGAAAGGCATCATTCGTCAGGATGATGCGACACTCCTGATATTCCGGCATGAAATCCACCTTGCTCCTTATCTGCTCCCTGCTCTGCCTGCTTTTCTTTGCGATGCTCATCGTAGCATCCGGCGTTGCCGATTTCACGCCGCCGGAGGACGCCTTCACCCAGGTGGTGAATCCCCAGGCCGCAGCCGAATATCTGCAGGAGCAGGAATCCTTCAACCGGATTATCGGCATCATCATCGCCACCCTCTCCGTATCCGGTGCGCTGACAGCCTTTGTCAGCCTGTTCTTCCTGCGAAAGGAGCGCATTCTGGTCTGGTTCCGCGTGGTGCTGCTGCTGGGCAACATCTTCATCATGATCACCTGCGCGGTGCTCTTCTTTGTCACCCTCATGGAGACCACCCAGCCCACGCCGGAGTTCCTGAAACTCTGCCGCCCCTGGCTGGATTCCTACTGGGCACGCGCCATTCAGCAGGCGCAGCAGTCTGCCCTGTTCCTGAGCTTATGCTGCGGCATGCTCAGCGGTGTGAACTGCATGTCCTTCTACTTCTTCCACCGCCGCCGCACGTACTACAACGATTAACCCAGCGCGGGCAGTCGGAAGAAACGGCAGGCATTAGCCGTGGTGGCAGCAGCCACTTCCTCCAGCGAGATACCGCGGAGGGATGCCATCTTTTCAGCTACAAAACGGGTGCGCCCGGGGATATTGAGCTTGCCGCGGTGCGGCTCCGGTGAAAGATACGGGGAGTCCGTCTCCAGCATCACGCGCTCCAGCGGCGCCCAGGCAGCCACCTCCTGCACATCCGTGGTCTTTTTGAAGGTGATGATGCCGGTGAAGGACACCATGCCATCCAGTTGTTCAAAGATGGAATCTGCCTGGGCCTTGCTGCCGATGAAGCAGTGGAACACCGGACGCACCTTCGGGAAATTGCGGGCAATGGCAAAGGCATCATCAAAGCAGGCGGTGCCTTCCTTGTCGCGCGTGTGCAGGGAGATATTCAGCCCCAGCTCCTCTGCCAGTGCAAAATGCTTCTCCAGCAGCACCTTCTGGCGGGCGTGGTACACAGCTTCGTCCCAGCCCTCCGGGGCCTCCCAGAAATAATCCAGCCCCGTCTCGCCGATGGCGGCCTGCGGATGCTGGCGGCACAGGTCTGCCATGTACTCAAAATCCGCGTCAGTCACATTTGTGACCTCGGAGGGATGCGCCGCCAGGCAGGAAGTCACGAAATCCGGCATGCGGCGGGCAAGCTCCAGCTGCGGCAGCCAATCCTGCGGGTGCGTACCCTGCGAAACACAGTGCCCCACCCCCAGCGCCAGCGAATCTGCCCGCAGCTGTTCCAGATCCTCATACTTATCGTGCACCAGGTGGCAATGTGTGTCAATAATCATGCGCACCGTATACACCAGCCCCTCGGAATTGTCAAGGTGTTTCTAGCGCCTTTTCCGCAGCAGGCGGATGACATACCAGAGCACGGCGAGGAGCACCAGGCCGTCATCCACCTGCCCTGCGCCGAGGATGGCATCCGGTATGAAATCCACCGGGGAAAGAATATACCCCAGTGCCAGAATATAGCATACGATGCTGCGCGGACTCTTCAGTGAGCCCTTCCTCGCCTCCTGCACCAGCCTGGCAGCGGTCTGTGCTTTCTTATCCATGGTTTTCAATCTTCTTAAGGAAATAAAGTCCGGTATAGATACGGGGGTCGAGGGCAATTCCCTGCGCCACCTGCTCTGCCAGCCAGGCGTCGATATCATCCAGCGGGGCTTCGCGCACGGTGATATTCTCGGCATCCACGCCGCCACCAGCAGCCACACGCTTCAGCCCGCGGGCCAGGAAAAACGAGAGGCTCTCCGATGTAAGCCCCGGGGAAGACGGACCATGGAACAGGAACTGAATTTCGGCAGCCTCGTAGCCGGTTTCCTCCAGCAGCTCGCGGCGGGCGGCGGCGGCATCACTCTCCGGGCCTTCATCGCCGCTGAGTCCGGCGGGGAAACACAGGCAGCGCTGCCCGATGGGCGGGCGAAATTCCTCCACCAGCAGCACCTTGTTCTCCGGGGTACAGGCAAACACCATCACAGCCCCCGTGTTGTTCACGCGCTCGCAGTATTCCCAGCTCCCCTCACGCACCATGTTCAGAAACCGGCCCTTATATAAAGTCTCCATAACGACTAAATGACAGGGGCGGCAAGTTCTGCACCTGCCGCCCCGGTTTCATTAAGAAAGCAGATGCTTACTCGCGCACCAGCTGCTGGAAGCGGGCCAGAATACGCTTGGTCACGGGACCGGCCACACCGGTGCCAATCTTGCGGCCATCCAGAGAAGTGGCGGCAATCACCTCGGCAGCAGAGCCGGTCAGGAAGCATTCATCGGCGCAGAGGATATCGAAGCGGTTCATCACCTTCTCCACGCAGGGGATACCCAGCTCAGCGCAGATATCCATCACAGCGTGGCGGGTAATGCCACCCAAGCCACCCTCCGTGAGCGGGGGAGTCTGCACCTCACCGTTCACCACGATGAAGATGTTATCGCCCGTGCATTCGGCCACATTACCACGCTGGTTCAGCATGAGAGCCTCGCCGGCGCCAGCAGCCACAGCCTCAATCTTGGCGGAAATGCCGTTCAGGTAGTTCAGGCTCTTCACCTGCGGGCAAAGGATATCCGGGTTCGGGCGGCGGAAGGAAGAGGTAATCATGCTCAGGCCCTTCTCGTACATCTCCTTGGGGTACAGGGCGATATCCTGCACGATGATGAACATGCTGGCCTTGGGGCAGTTGCGGGGATTCAGGCCCAGGTCGCCCACACCGCGGGTCACCACCAGGCGGATGTAGCCATCCTCCATGCCGCTGGCAGCCACGGTCTCCTTGGTGGCCTCGCACACCTCCTCAAAGCTCCACGGCAGCTCAATCATAAGATAGCGCATGGAGTTGAACAGACGCACGATGTGCTCCTCCAGTCGGAACACCTTGCCGGAGTAGAAACGAATACCCTCGAAGCAGCCATCGCCATACAATACACCATGATCAAAGACGGAGACCTTAGCCTCGTCCCGGTCAACCAGCTTGCCATCAAACCAGATTTTCATGATAAAAAATTTATGTGAACGGCAGCATTATACGCCCTTTTCCGCACAAAGGAAGCAGAAAAATGCAGCATGTCTGTTTTTTATCATTGAACGCCGCTGGCATTTTCCCTATCATACCCTATCATATGGAACACCCCGGGCGCATCTGGAACAGCATCGAAACCGCATTTAACCGACTGGCCGGCCGCTTCTTACCAGCTGCGGCCCTGCGCTGGGTCTGGGTGCTGGTGCATGCGGCCATCCTGTGTGGCGCGGGGTGCTGGCTGGCGCTCGCCACCGCCGGCATCTCATTCTGCGTGACCGGTATCATCCTGACACACCAGTCTGAACCCATCTACACCGCCACGCCGGATGTCATCAACCCGGCACACGAGGGCAAGCTTGTCAAAATCTCCGGCGTCATCACCTCCGACTCCATGGTCTGCGACCCCCTCACCGGCGTGCAGGCAAAGGGGCCATTCCTCACACGCACCACCACCCTGAACCCCAGGCAGGATTACTACGAGCTCACCTACACCGAGCGTGAGCAAATCAGAGAGGAGATGGTGAAGCGCACCATGCCGGAACTGCGCCGCGGCACCGAGGGCCCGGAGCAAACCCGCATCACCATCGCCGGTCAGGGGAAGCTGGGTGCCTTCCGCATCCCCCGGTTCGGCGAATACCTCGGCTTCTTCCACTTCACCGACTCGCTTAAGGCAAAGGACCTCACCTTCACCCAGGCATCCCCCGGCCTGCAGGCCCGCCCCCTTTCCCCGGACTCGCCGCATGTCGTCCTCTCCACCGAGGCCGGGGAGGATATCTGCTACCTCCAGTACTATACCGGCACCACCACCGGCTACATCATTGCCCGCCAGTTCGGCAATGAACTCGACCTGACTGACCAGCACGCCCAATTTTCCACCTACGAATCAGAATCCTGGCAGAACCGCCGCCACGCCATACGCGTCCTAATGGAAGAACAGGAAATGACCGTCGTACTGCTCCTGGCCATCCTGGCTCTTTTCGTCCTGATGCACCTGGCACTGGCCAGTCTGCGCGCTGGCGTGTGGCACGCCACCGCCGGCCGGGTGAACATCCTCCGACTCCCCCTGCCTCACATCAGCCTGCTGCTGAGCGCCGGCGCCATACTGTCGGGCACTGCTATCCTCCAGATGATGGCAAGCCGGCACTACGAGCTCTCCGCCCAACCCGGTCTTGCCGTCCTCATGGCCGCTGCAGCCGTTCTCTGCTACACCGGCCTCCGCTGGCGCAGCCTCGCAGACACGACGCACAGACAGACCGATAACCAGTCGGCCCTCTCCTGCGGAGATTAACACCTCCAGAACCGGAAATTCACCCTCTTTTCTGCCATGCGGACGATTGGAGCTTGCAATCCCCCGCCTGCGTAGTTAAAATGGATGGCAGCATATGAAGACATGTCTGGGCAGTCTCCTGTTAGTTCCCGTAATCCTCGCACTGGTGATTACGGCCGTCTACCACACCTCCGTCAACTCCGAACTCCAGTTCGAAAAGCGCGACACCAACGCCCAGTACATCAACACCTCCCGCTCCTTCCGCCCGCAGATTAAGGAAGCCGAGAAACCGGCTCCCGCCGCACCCGCCAGCAGCGACAAGGGCGCCCCGGCCCCCGCCGGCGCCGTCCCCGGTCTGGTGGATGACGATATCGCCGAAGAAGCCTGACAAAAATTGTCAATAGTCATTCGTCAATAGTCATTCGTCAATAGTCATTCGTCAATCCCCATGCATCGTCCTGTCATCGGCTACACCCTGGGCGACCAGGCCGGAATCGGCCCGGAAATCATGCGCGCAGCCCTGGCTGCCATGGCTGGCGAACAGGCCGAATTCCGCCCCATGGGGCCCGAGATAAACGCCACCCCCGGCTGCCCCACCCGCGAAACCGCCCAGGCCGCCTTTGACCAGCTCGAAGCCGCAGCGGCCGCACTCAGGGAAGGCAGTATCGATGCCGTCGTCACCGCCCCCGTCTGCAAGGAAAACCTGCACAGCGTCGGCTTCCACTTCCCCGGGCAGACCGAATTCTTTGCGGACCGCCTCGGCGTGCCGGATTTCGCCATGTGCCTCACCGGCCAGCGGCTCACCGTCGCCCTCGGCACTATCCACACAGCCCTGGCAGATGTACCCCGCCTGCTCACCACCGCAGAGCTCGTCCGCATCGGCACCCTGCTGGCAGACTTCGTGCGCCGCACCAGCGGCAACCCCGCCCCGCACATCGCCGTGGCCGGGCTCAACCCCCACAACGGCGAAAACGGCGCCTTTGGCAATGAGGAGGCGCGCATCATCGCCCCCGCCGTGCAGCAGCTGAGCGCCACCCTGCCCTGGGCCCGCTTCACCGGTCCCTGCGTGCCCGACTGCGTGTACCGCGATGCCGCCATGGGCCACTTCGATGCCATCCTGGCCCCCTACCACGACCAGGCCCTCATTCCCCTCAAACTGCTCGACTTCGACAACGCCGTCAACGTCACCCTCGGGCTCCCGCGTTACCGCACCAGCCCCGACCACGGCACCGCCTTCGGCATTGCCGGCAAAGGCATCGCCAACCCCTCCAGCACCATCCGCGCCTTCCGGCTCGCCCTCTCCTGCGCCCGGAGTGCGCGCTGACCCCTCAGGCCTGCTGAGCAGTCCCCGGCGGAATCAGGGCGCCGGGGTATTAATGAACAGGTGGCTCAGAGTGGAAACCGGAGGCGTTCCTATTCCTTTTTCCTATCCATCTGGTAAAGGGCGCGCATAGCACCCTCGTGCCCCTGCGCAGCAGCCTTCTCAAACCACATGCGGGCCGTTGCCTTATCCTTCTTCACCTCCTCGCCGTTCATGTAGCAGACGGCCAGGTTGAACTGAGCCCCGGCATCGCCCAGCTCCGCCCCCTTGCTCCACATCTGAATAGCCTTCGCCCAGTCCCTGGGCACGCCATCGCCGCGGAAATAGCACTGCCCCAGGTCATTGTGGGCCCAGGCATTGCCCGCATCTGCAGCCTTGTGCCAGTATTCGATAGCCTTCTGCGTATCAGCCTTGCCCCCCATGCCATTGTAGGTCATGGTGCCGAGCAGACGCCAGCCCTCGCTGTTGCCGGCTTCCCCCGCCTTGCGGAACCACTCTGCAGCCTCGGCGGGATTCTTCTCCATGCCGAAACCATAGATGGCAAAACGCCCCATTTCAAATAGGGCAGCGGCATCCCCGCCCTCGGCAGCAAGGCGCAGGCAGCTGCAGGCCAGCTTCTGGTCCTCGGGCAGATAGTCGCCAGTGGCTATACGCTTACCCAACTCCAGCATAGCCTCCTTATCCTCCTCAGCTGCGCGGCGCTCCAGCGCCTCATTGCCCAGCTCCGTAAGCACCTGGCGCATGATGGTATTGGCAGCCTGCTCCGGCGTAGTGTCTTTATCCACCACCACGGTGTAGGTCCTGGGGGCGGCGCTGGCCAGACTCAGCAGAGCCAGGCAGCTGAGCATTGCAGAAATAAAGGTGACTTTCATGATAATGGGGTAGGAAGATGGTTGATATATCCAGCGCAATTATACCGCATGGCCCACCATTTGCAAGATAGATATATCGTCGTCCCCATTTCAGGCCAGCATACCCGCCGTTGCAAAACGTTCATCCCTCAGCCGACTCCGCCCGTCGGGCTTCGCCGTGCCAGGCTATTCATCGTTCATTTATTTGTGAAGAGTCAAAAATTCAGGAAACACGAAGTAAATTTACCCCCACTCCGGGCGTGTCATCACCCCCGCCCCTCACCATGACACAAAGCGTCGGCAAGAAATTAAACTTTTCTTAAACAAATTTCCCAGAACCCGCATCAAAACAGGCAAAAACAGTTCCTCAACGCCTCGCGCACGCGCGCGCGATACCCCATCTGCGTCATCTTTTTATCAAAAACAGCCACTTGACATCGATAAATCTTGACACTCGCCACCCCGCAAACAGACAAAACACTTGCCAAAGCACCCCCATTCATGATAGTATCCCCCCACGCCGCGCCCACCCGTTCGGGGGAGCGCACAGAGTCACGTATCATCTTCAATCTGAATTTCATGAAAAACATCTTCAACAAGGCACTCATCCTGGCCGCTCTGACTTTGGCGGCTCTGGCCGGAATGCCGGAGGCACAGGCGGCCGCCTACAACCCGGACGCCACCAGCAACGGGTTCGTCACCCCGGCTGCGCCCCGTCGCTCCGCCATGCCGGATCGCCGTCTCCCCAACCTGGGCCGCGACAAGCACTCCTTCCCCTTCTATCACCCGCGCCAGCTCAACCGCGTCGTGCGCACCACAGCCTACACCCACTCCGAGAGCGACCACGTAGGCTATGGTCCCAAGAACGCCATCGGCACCTACCTCAAGTACGGCAGCCGCGTGCGTAGCGCCGCCGCAGACTGGTCCGTGTACCCCCTGGGCACCAAGTTCAAGATTAAGGGCCAGCCCTACGTCTACGTCATCGACGACTACGGCAGCGCCCTCGTCGGCACCGCCACCATCGATATCTACCAGCCGAATAAGTGGCTCATGCGCCAGTGGGGCCGCCGCGTGGTCGAAATCGAAGTCATCGAGTGGGGTTCCTCCCGCCTCAGCATGGAGAAGCTCTCCGATCGCCGCGGCTACAAGCACTGCCACCAGATGTACGCCGCTCTCCAGGAGCAAAGCCGCAACCGCAACACCGCCAAGCGCTAAGTTCACCCACCGGCAAACAAGCCAAACCCCTTTCAAAAAAAATGCCCGCACCCGCGGGCATTTTTTTGTTTCGCATCGCGCTATAATGCTTTATTTTAACTCTTTGCCCTTCTTCTGCAAATCTTTCATGCAAAGCAGATAATCCAGCCCGTTGCGATATGCCTCCCGGCGTATGCAAGTGTCAAAACCGATGGAATTTGTGCCTATCTCAAATTGATAGCATGCAGACTATGGATAGCTGCATGAATGAGAGAAGTAGCAATGTGCAAAATTTGCACATTGCTTTATCTTTCTCTGTTGAGGCCGTTTGAGTACGGCGAATTGACCAGGTCGATTTGCTTTATTTCTATGCTAAGAGAAAAAAAATCCAGTTATCCGGAAATTTAGGGTAACTGCCACGAATGATAGCCCTGCTCTCTATGCTACGCTCCTGAGTGACCGCACGCGATATCCCACCGAAAACACCATATCCAGATTACAGAAATTCAACGGCTTAGTAGAAAATTCGGAATTTCCGTTTTTTTCATTGTAGATCCTTCTATCAGCTCACCATCGGCATATATATTCGTGATATGCTCATTGATAGACGACTTTGCTTTCTGAAACAGCTCCGCCATCTGATCTTGTGTAAGCCACACCGTATCCTCTTCAAAGGTAACGTCAACCTTAGTCACACCATCCAGCGTGGTGTACATCAGCAAAAAAGAAGCCTGCTTACCGTAAGCCATGAATTAAAAACTCGCCCCTGCCGGGAATTTCCTCAGCCAGTCTATCCCCCCCCCTTGCAGTAAAGCAAACGAACATAAAATCATGCAAACATACAAGAACATTACATCACGACCACCACCCGCACAGGTCTATTATTTAACTTTTCCTGATTATTGAAGAGAAAAGGTTAGGCAATAGGAGGGAGAGGGTAATATAAAAATGGGCAATAAGTAGAGGTGGTGGGTTGTTTAGTGCGCGCGGGGAGCCCTCGCTGTGCACGCTGGCGGACAGTTGCCGTGGGCTCGTCCGCTTGGGGTGGACGGTCGACTTCGTCTCGTCCATAATTTTCGGCTCGATTGCTTCGTTGGGGGCGCATTGCAGACTCATTTCAGCATGCGTCAGAAGAGGGCGGCGGTGCGGCGGGAGGTAGGCATCATGTAGCGGGTGCGGAGAAGAGATAAATCTTTATGCCCCATGATAAGCGGCAGCTCGGGTAGATTGTGGAAACGGTCAGACAAAACCTTCGCGAGACAGTAAAATCGAATCGTTGACTTTCAATGTATGAGAAAGATAAAAAATATTTTCATTTTTCTGACAAAAATATTTCTTGACGAATCAAAGAAACTGAGATAGATTTTTGTCGACGATTCACTATCGTCCGTCCTGTCGCGAGAGAGTAGTCCGACGCAGAAAGCAGGATGCCCCCCAAAAAAACTTAATTCAAAAATGAAAAAAATAAGCTCTATTGCTGGGGAGTCTGTAGACTCCTGCCGTCGCCGTTCAACAAACAAGAAGTCTGTTGGAACGGATTTTTTAGCATCTGCTACAACCGCGCACAAGAAAACAATCGCTCCGCGCTCAGCAGAATTTTATCATAACAGAACCATTCGAGTTTTGTCGACAGGTTCATCAATTTATCCGGATGCCTGTTTCCTGATGAATCAAGCCGCGCCGAATTTTTTCGCAGAGTTTGAACAGGACTTCCTGCGTTTTGACATCTCATTCAAACTTCTTACTCAGGTTCGACAGGAACTTGAAACACTCAGTCGATTTAGCAATGGAGAGCGACAGGAAAAAGCAACCCAAGCTCTCAATCTTCTGAAGAAGCATCACAGACTGTTCCGCTACGCCCCATCAGATGTTGATTTATATAACGCCGACAGAGCCATTTGTCGCGAAATGTTCCGAAATCAAGCCATCTGCAACCAGATTCTACTCACACAGGACGGAGACCTGGCAGCCAGTATCCTCAACCTTTGCGGAAGCGTTAAGGCTCCTGGTGCACAAGTTGAAACAACCGTACTCAGGCTCAATAAGTATGGTTATCTCTCCTTGTTCCACATCAATGGAATGAATCTGTACTCCGGAATCAGTCTGCCCACAGACTATCTCCGTGCAAATCAGGCAGCAAACTTCAGCATCACACAAACGGACAAGGATTTTGTTCCCTATCAATACGCCCCTTCTTCTTACCTGCAGGCAAACCAGGCTTACTCAAAATATTCACCGGATGCATATTTCGAAGCATCGATTGCCAACGGCACGTGCTACATAACAAAAGATGCTCTCCTCGACGCTTTCGACGCCAGTGGGAACAATGCTTTTCTGAACCGCCTGCACCAGCTATATCTCAAAGGGGTGCCGGTGAAAGTACGTATCCTCTCAGTCTCACTCACCGACGATATACGCAGAATGTTATCTATGTGGATGCACCTGTTCGAAATCGTCGAGACAGCCGCAGCCTTTTACTCGGAAGAAGATGCTCTCATTGCCGCCATATTCACCGAACCTTATGTAGGTGAATGCCTCCATCAACTGCTGATTTGCCACGACCCTCAACTCAAAGAAGCCATAGATCAGAGGCGCCCGTCCTGCTTCTCCCACAAGCAGATTTGGGGCACCGTCATTACTCGGGATGGGTATCTTTTCAATACTTATCATACTCGCCTTGAAGACAATTATTCAAATTGCACCGAATCGTCTTCTGATCTGTCTGCTTAACCACCAACCCAATTTTTACCACCATGATCAATTTCAAAGATTATCAGAAAAAGTCTTCTATCCTCATCCCTCATTATCACTCTATACTTGGGCAGGCTGATAATGTGTACCTGGCCTCTGACTCCGCTACTTGCGGAGCCGGGGGTATCCTTCGCGATACCGCAGCAGGATCCGATGTAATGAAAGATACACCCGTTATCATGGTAAAGCCGGGATTTGAAGCACTCTGCCGAAACTGCAAGTGCGATTCTATCGATAACATGGGACGCCAGGTTGACTATATCCCGGGTACCAACGGCATTCCGGTAGTAGATAGATGGATACGACAGCAGATGTTCCACCTATTCTGCGAGATGCAGAAATCAAGCATAAGGTCTCTTTCATCCCGAGGACTTCACATTATGCTGAGTCCGGATTCTGAATGGAGTGCTAACGGCAAGCTCTGCGTACAACAGGATTCCATCTGGACAGATATCACTGAACAAAAAGCTCTTCAACTGACAGTGTATCGTAAACACAGAGACTGTTCGCAGATTGTGATTTCGCAAGATTTCCAATTTCTTCAATCTCTGCGAGAGCTCTGCAAAACTGGCATTAAAGGTTCAGCTAATCCCGACGGTTTAATCACCTTATCTCTGAATGACCAGGGGTATCTGTACGATCCTTTTGATGCAGTAGAAGGAGAGGAAAAACTGCTCGCTCGAATGTCCCGTAACAAATTGGCTAATTTGGTACGAGAGATACGAGTGTACACAGATGACAGCGCTTTGCGTCACCCCCAGGCGTATGATATGTTGCAAAATATTAAACCTGGTCTGGTGCAAGCCGAACAACAACTTGTGGTACTTGCCAGCAAGCAGGAACCGCTTACCCATGCTGACATACTCGTGGCCCGTGCGCAGGAAACACCGGCTACAGTACGTTTTGTCTGGTTGCGAGACGCGCTAAACAAGACGGAAGCCTTGGCTGATGCTCTCCTGACGGACACCGCTTCACTCCCACAGAACTCCAGAATAGCTCTGATTACAGACCGCGTACCACGAGCCGAAAAAATTCAGCAGCAACTGTCAGGTACCGGGGTGCACGTCGAAATATATTCCATCAACAAGCACGGATTTCTCAGCAACCGAGACAAGGCCCAGGCACCCCACCAAGCAGGGAAGCCCTCTGCTAACACCTCAGCAAAGAACAAACAGTTGATTGAGCAAGCAGTTAAATCCGGCCATGTTCAAGAAGCCCTGGCCCTGGCAGCAGATAAAGAAGCGCTGAAGAGCGGTATTATCACCTGTCTTTGTGAAAAACAAGCCGATATACTGGAGCAGTTGTTGCGGCAGGCAGACAGGATTCAGAGTACCATCATCAATTGGTGGATTTTGGAATACAAGCAATTCCTTTCACCCTCGTTCCTGATGGAGAATCCTAGATTTTACTACCTGTTTATACTGGCCTTGTCTAAGTGCAATTTCTTTGCCCCGCAAGCAGAGAAATGGGTAGAGAGGCTGATGGACTTGGAAGAGTCGCCTGCTGCTGCTAAGGTTGAGCTTTCATTCATCATTTCATTACTCAGGCTTGCGAGGGATCGCGCCGGAGTTACCGGAGCAACCCGCATCCGCCGTTCCGATATTCCCAAAGAACTCCCCAAATCAGACAGGAGCGAAGCCGATTTTCTGCGTTGCAAAATTCAAGAGTTAAGGCATCGGCAAGAACAGATGACAAGAGAAATAGCAAAGCTCCAGGCTGAGCAAGCCGAAATTACGCGTCAGATAACCATTCACGAAGCTGAATTATCAGCCATGCGCTCTAATTAATCTCTTTCAATCTCATCAAATTTTAGTTACAATACATCTAGTCGTTATGTCTGATACAACCAGTTTCATCAAAAACATCGCTCTCTGGGACGAAGAATCTATAAATGTGGCGCAAGATGCCAACTTTATTTGGAGTATAGCCAACAAGCTCCGCGGTTCATATATGCCGGATAAATATGGCGACGTCATTATCCCAATGACGATTATTCGCCGTTTTGAGTGTACTCTTGAACCGACCAAACTGGCCGTGGTTGAGAAGTTCGAAAAGAATCCCAATTTCCCGGAAAAAGCATTGTTCAGCATGAGTGGATATCGATTCTACAACAGAAGCCGATTTACGCTTGCCGAACTTTGCAACGACCCTGACCATATTGCAGATAACTTCAAAGCCTACATCTCCGGTTTTTCTCATAATGTTGTCGATATTCTCGAAAAACTGGAGATGCATAAACACATCGATAAGATGCTCAAAGATGGTTGTCTGTATTCAGTTGTCAAGGCCTTTTCAGAACTGGATCTGAGTATTGAAAAGTTCGACAGCATCCGCATGGGCTATATCTTCGAAAACCTCATCGGTCGCTTTTTCCAAAATGTAGATGCTGGTCAATACTACACAGGGCGAGATATCATCAAGCTCTGCGTGTCTCTTCTGCTCTCCGAAGGTTGCGAAGACATCTTTGATGACCATAAAGTCATTACCATCTGTGACCAGGCCTGTGGGACAGGCGGTATGCTGTCCACCGCTTTCGATTGCATCCGACGCTTCAACCCTACGGCAGATGTGCAGCTTTTTGGCCAGGAATACAACCCCGTGTCATACGCTGTAGGATTAGCTGAAATGCTTATCAAAGGACAGAATGCCGAAAACTTTCGCCGGGCGGATACGTTCAAAGAAGATTGCTTTCCCGACATGCAAATGCGATTCATGTTGGAAAATCCCCCATTCGGCACTCCCTGGGCTGGCAAAGATGCCAAGGAAGGTCAGGAAGCAGCAGTACGCAAGGAGTATGAAAAAGGGGCACAAGGGCGTTGGAGTGCCGGCTTGCCTTCGGGCGGTGATGGTCAGCTTCTTTTCATGCAATCCGCATTAGCAAAGCTACATCCACTTAACGGACGCGCCGCTATTATTGAGAACGGCTCACCCTTGTTCACAGGAGGCACCGCTTCTGGCGAGTCACAGATTCGTCGCTACCTGCTGGAGAATGACCTTATCGAAGCCATCGTGCAGATGCCTACCGATTTGTTCTATAACACTGGTATCAGCACCTATATCTGGATTCTGTCCATGAACAAGCGTGCAGAGCGCAAAGGTAAAATCCAGCTGATTGATGCATCCGGCATTTTCCACAAACTCCGCAAAGGCATAGGTAACAAGAAAAACGAGTTCACCGCCGAAGACAGAGCCACCATCACTCGACTGTATGCGGATTTCGAGGAAGATGAGTTGTGCAAAATCTATCCTAATACTGAGTTCTTGTATCGAGAGTATGCTGTCATGCAGCCCTTGCAGCGTAGCTATTCCATTACGGAGGAAAGCATACAGGCCATGCTGCAGGCCGGTGCTCTCAAATCGCTCTGGGATGCCGCGGCTGTAGCTGAGCTGGAGGAACTCGGCACTACCATCTCTGCAAAGGATAAGCAGAAGCTGGAGGGCTTCTACGAAACCAAGCCCCTCTATGATTCCATCTTGGCCTCATTGAAATCTGCCTACAAAACTCAGAAATGGCTATCTCCGGAGGAGTTTGCCCCCGTGCTGGCAAAAGTTCTGTCTTCAGAAACGACAGACAAGAAGCTGTTACAGAAGATTGCGGACGGCCTTTCCACCATGGATAAATCAGCTGTTATTCAGCGAGATAAGAAAGGCAAAATCCTGTACGATAAGGACACAAAAGATACGGAAATTGTTAAATGGAACGAATCCATTGAAGATTACATGGCTCGCGAGGTTTTGCCCCACTTGCCCGATGCTCAATGGTTCTGGGAGGAAAATGTAACGGCCAAAAAGCCCGTGATTAAATGCGGAGCCGAAATCCCCTTTACCCGTTACTTCTATAAGTATCAGCCGCCAACACCTTCCATCGAACTTGAAAGGCAATTCATAGAGTTGGAACAGTCTGTAACTTCTCGTATTTCAAAACTTTTCCACAAGCGCTGATATGAGCAAATTAATAGAAAAAAATGTTCACTGGATTGGAGAACATCCTGACACTTGGGAAATCGCTCGTATTGGTAGCTTGTACCACACAAGAAACACAAAAGTCAGTGATACCGATTTCGCTCCTTTATCTGTTACCAACAGAGGCGTTTTTCCTCAACTTGCGACTGTTGCTAAAACGGACGCTCATGATGCTCGGAAATTGGTCAAGAAAGGAGATTTTGTCATTAATAGTCGTTCGGATAGAAGAAACGCCTGCGGAGTTTCCTTTTATGATGGTTCCGTTTCCTTGATTAATATTGTACTTGTACCTAAACAAGAATTGCATATTGGATACTACAATTGGCTGTTCAGAACAAATCAATTTGCAGATGAGTTCTATAAATGGGGGCATGGAATTGTAGATGATTTATGGACAACAGGCTGGCAGGATATGAAAAAAATACCCGTCCTTCTTCCACCTTTACATGAACAGCAAACCATAGCATCCTTCCTCGATTCTCAATGCGCCGAGATAGATGCGCTCATGGGGGATATTCAGGCGGAAATTAGCACGCTGGAGGAATACAAAAAATCCATTATCACGGAAGCTGTCACCAAGGGGCTCAATCCCGATGTGAAAATGAAGGATAGCGGTATTGCGTGGGTAGGAGAATGTCCCGGACATTGGGAGCAGCATCCTGTATACTATTATTTTTCCGAGCGGAAAGCACCGAATGTTCTTTTGGCTGAAACTAACCTGCTTTCGCTGAGCTACGGTAAAATAAAGAGAAAAGATATCAACACTAACGGGGGGCTTTTGCCTGCTAGCTTTAATACTTACAATATCATTGAAGATGGGGATATTATTATTAGGCCTACAGACTTGCAGAACGATAAACGGAGTCTAAGAACGGCCTTGTCTACCGAACATGGTATTATTACCTCCGCTTATATTGCGTTGCGTCCTAAGCTGGGTGTCAATTCGGCTTTCTTCCATTATCTCTTACACGCCTACGATGTACAAAAGGTGTTCTATAACATGGGTAATGGCGTACGACAGGGGCTCAATTACTCAGAGTTCTCTAAACTCATGTTATTAGCTCCGCCTGTCGAAGAGCAGCAAGACATTGTTTCTTTTCTTGATGCCAAAAGTGACGAAATTGAATCTACCATTGCAGAGAAGCGCGAGCAACAAATAGCCTTAACGGCATACAAGAAATCCCTCATCTACGAATACGTAACCGGAAAGAAAGAAGTCCCAACACTATGAACGAGGTATTAGAAGAAAAGGATTATCAGAAGTACCTGCTGGAGCGGCTGGAAGAAAATGGCTACAAGATACGCTCTGCTAAGAAGTATTGTCGCCTGACTGCTCTGGACGAAGAGATGCTTTTCCGCTTCCTTGAGGCTACTCAGCCGGAAAAGATGACAGAGCTTCGCAAGATATACAAAGACAATCTCGAAGATACCATTCTTGGGGTTATCGGAAACGAGGAAACAAGAAGCAAGGGCAGCCGTTTGGAGGTGCTGAAGAAAGGTGTAGATATCAATCACATCCATCTGGATTTGATGTACACCCGTCCCGCCACAGATTATAATCCCGAGCTTCTGGAAAAATACTGCAGTAATATCTTCAGTGCTGCGGAAGAAGTCTGGGCCAGTGACGAGGAACGCGTGGATGTTGTCTTGTTCCTGAATGGCTTTGCCATCATGACCTTTGAGCTGAAAAGCAACGCCGCCGGGCAGTCCTATCAGGATGCCATTGCTCAGTACCGTGAGGAGCGTAATCCTAAGACAAGGCTTTTCCAATGGAAGAGCGGAGCCTTAGTCTGCTTTGCCATGGATTTGGAGCTGGTCTTCATGACCACAAAATTGGACAAGGAAGCCACCTTCTTCCTGCCGTTCAACATGGGCAATGGTACCGGAATTGATGCCGGAGCGGGTAATCCGTTGTTCAAGGATAAATACAGCGTCAGTTACATGTGGGAGGAGATTCTGCAAAAGGACTCCGTGCTGGAAATTATCAAAAAGTTCATGTTCATTGAGAAGAAGAAGGACGATGATACCGGCAAGGTTAAGGAGACCGTTATCTTCCCCCGTTTTCACCAGCTGGATGTCATCCGCAAGTTGTTGGCCTCGGTAGTAGAGACAGGGACATCACAAAACTATCTTCTTCAACACTCCGCAGGCTCGGGCAAGACAAATGAGATTGCTTGGTTGGCTCACCGCCTGAGCTCCCTGCATGATGCCAAAAACAAGCAAATCTACGACAATATCGTGATAGTTACTGACCGAGTGGTCGTAGACAGGCAACTGCAAGATGCCGTGATGGGCATCGAACACAAGAGCGGGCTGGTGCGCGTGATGGATGACAAGTGCACATCTTCAGATCTCAAGGATTCGCTCTCCGGCAATACAAAAATCATCGCCACCACGATACAGAAGTTTCCCTACATTCTGGAGTCTGTAAAGGGGCTCAACAAAAAGACCTTTGCCGTGATTATTGATGAGGCTCATTCATCTACAGCAGGCAAGAATATGCAGGCTGTGACCAAGGCTCTGGGGGCGGGAGAACACGAAGCCTATGCTGATGCCGCAGATATGATTGCTGATGAGGTACGCCGTATTGGCAAGCAGAGCAATGTGTCCATGTTCGCCTTTACCGCTACCCCCAAGCCGACTACTCTCCAGCTGTTCGGCAGACTGAATACGAAAGGCCAGCGCGAGGCGTTCCATATCTACTCCATGAAGCAGGCAATCGAGGAAGGCTTTATCATAGATGTGCTGCAAAGCTATATCACCTACGATACCTACTTCCGTTTGAATAAGAGCATCGAAGAAGACCCGGAGCTGAAAACTAATGAGGCTAAGCGACAGATTGCCCGGTTTATCCAGCTGCACGATACCAACATTGCCCAGCGTGTTGAGGTCATTGTCGAGCACTTTCGAAATAGTGTGATGCAGGAACTGGAGGGGCAAGCGAAGGCGATGGTCATCACCGAATCCCGGCAGGGTGCGGTCAAGTATCGCCAAGCGTTTGATGATTACGTGGCCCAAAAGGGCTACACGGGCATTCGTGCGCTTGTAGCCTTCTCCGGCAAAGTTAAATTGCCCAATGAGGACAAGGAATATACCGAAGTCGGAATGAACGGCTTCCCGGAAAAACGCTTGCCGAAGGAGTTTGATAAGGATGAATATCAGGTGCTTCTGGTCGCGGATAAATATCAGACCGGATTCGACCAGAAAAAGCTCTGCGCCATGTACATTTTGAAGAAGCTGCACGGGGTAAGCGTCGTGCAGACGCTCTCTCGCCTGAATCGTATTTGTCCTCCGTATGAGAAGAAGACCTTTATCCTGGACTTCGCCAATGACTACGAGGAAATCGAGAAGGCTTTTTCTAGGTATTACACCACCACGCTACTGACCAACAGCGTGACTCCCTCATCTGTCTATGAGCTGGAGGTAAAGATAGATTCATACTACTTCCTATCCCCCTCGGATGTTGAGGACTTCAACACCATCTTGTACAAGAAGGAGAAGACCGTACAGGATAGGAAGCACATGGTATTCTATCTCCAGAAGGCAAAGAAATACATCCAGCAAACATACGACAAGCCAAAACAGGACGAAATCAGCAAGGCTATTCGCCGCTTTGTGCGCCTGTACGAGTTCCTGCTTCAAGCCAGTTGCTTTGAGGATGCAGAGCTGCACAAGAAATACAACTTCTTGTCTTACCTTGGTTCGTTTATGAAGACCAGACACGAGGGCGGAGGCTTCAATCTGGACGGCAAACTCAAAGCAAACGGATTTGCCCAGAAGAAGACGAATGAACACACCAAGCCCAAAATTACGCCAGATCCGACTGTGCGCTTGCCGGAAGCGGAGGGGGCCGGTGGAGCCTCGGATCCGAAGAAGGAACGACTGTCTCAGATAATTGAGGAAATTAACAGCCGTATGGGTAAAGCGTTTGATGGCGACGTGGTTATCAAATCCCTGCTTCAGATGCGTGACCTGCTCATGAAATCCGATACCCTGAAACGCAGTGCGCAGAATAACACCGAAAAAGATTTCGAGTTTGCCTTTTATAACAGCATAGATGAAGTGCTAATTCAAGGACTTGAACAAAATCAAGACTTCTACACAACCTTACTCAACAATGAAGAATTGAAAAAAGAGGTGCTTGGCATATTCATTTCAGAAATATACTCCGGACTCAGAGAGAGGAAAAAGATATACAAATACCCCGCTATAGAGGAAAAGCCCTTAGTGGCGGCAGAGGAGGAGTATTAATGAAGGAAACCAATTTTATTTCTAAATCAGACTGTTGCTTAATCACTTCATCGACATGGCTATTCAGGGCTATGGGTGGATTGCGGCGTAAACATATTTTCACCTCCATACCGCGACAATTTACACGACAGAATCGACATTTGCAGCGATGAGGGTATTCCCAGGCTACTGGAGTAAAACTGGCCTAGCATAGTTACAAGCATTTTATTATATGCGACTTAGCATATCTTTATGCAAATTTAAGATTGAATCTTAAATTTGCATAAAACCATTTTAAATCACTAAGCTTCTATCTCTTGCAATTATGCAAGTTTTTTCTTCACCGTTCCAGTTCGGCTTTGATTAAGGGGGCGGTGGGGGAGTTGGCGCGGGAGAGCTGGTACAATGCTCATTTCTCACCTATTTTCCACCATTTATCCTATCTCTCTCATTTTAGATGGATTAGCAAGTCTTTTGCACATAATCGGCAGGAACTTCGAGTAAAAATTGCACATAATCGGCAGGAACTCTGGACAAAATTTGCACATAATCGGCAGGAAAGACCCCTTATCCGCTTTCATGCCCTTGGTTCATTTTATGTAAATTTAAGATTGAATCTTGAATTTGCATAAAAATAATGCTACTGTATGGGCATGGCGAGCAGGAAGATAATCGAGCGCGATGCGAGTGCTAACATACTGGAGGCAGCCAGTATGTATCCGGTGGTGACGCTGTGTGGTCCGCGACAGTCGGGCAAGACGACGCTGGCGCGGCATTTGTTTCCGGATTACGATTATGTAAGCCTGGAGGATCCGGATTCCCGACTTGCTTTTGAGAGCGACCCGAGGGGATTCCTGCAGCAGCACCCTGCCCCTTGCATTTTTGACGAGGTGCAGAATACGCCGAAGCTCGTCAGCTACCTGCAGGGCATTGTGGACAGAGAGAACAGGCCGGGCATGTATATCCTGACCGGCAGCCGCCAGATGGAGCTGCAGGAGACGATAACTCAAAGCCTTGCAGGTCGCTCGGGCATGGTGGATTTGCTGCCGCTGAGCCAGCAGGAGCTGCAGAAAGCCGGGATCCACCTCTCGCGCGATGAAAAACTTTTCTTCGGCGGGTTGCCGCGCGTGCATGCCCAGAAAATCAAACCCGGACGTGCCTATCCTGACTACCTGCGCACCTATGTGGAGCGCGATGTGCGCCAAATTATCAACGTGCGCAATGTTTCTGCATTCGAGACCTTTATCCGTCTACTGGCTTCTCGCGTGGGGCAGATTGTCAACTACTCCTCCCTGGCGGGAGACGTTGGCGTGAGTGCTACTACAATTAAGGAGTGGATATCTATGCTGGAGGCCTCGTACATCGTGTTCACGCTGCGCCCCTACCACAAAAATTACGGCAAGCGCCTGACGAAATCGCCCAAGATTTATTTCACGGAGACAGGTCTCGTGACCTCGTTGCTGGGCATCAAATCCGTTGAGCAGGTAGGACGCGACCCGCTCATCGGCAACATCTATGAGAACTATATCGTATCTGAGTTCCTGAAAACCCAGCTGAACAAGGGTGAGTCTCCTGATTTGTATTTCTTCCGCGATTCCAATGGATTCGAGATTGACCTGATAGTGGAGCAGCAGCGTTGCCCCAAGCCCATCGAGATAAAATCGGCCTTTACCTATAACCCTGACATGTGCAGGAATCTCCGCAGCTTTGTCTCCATGGTAGGCGATAGTAAATCCCCTGCCCTGGTCTATGCAGGTTCGCCCATGGGAACGCTGCAAGGGGTCGACATTTGCAGCGATGAGGGGATTCCCGGGCTGCTGGAGTAAAACAGGCCTTGCATAGTTACAAGCATTTTACTATATGAGGTTTAGCACATCTTTATGCAAATCCAAGATTGAATCTTGGATTTGCATAAATCGCATTTAAATCACTGAGCTTCTATTTCTTGCAATTATGCAAGATTTTCCCTCACCGCCCCAGCTCGGCTTTGATGAAGGGGGAGGTGGGGGATTTGGAGCTATTTTGCGTTATTACAAAGGTTTTGAGTTTCTCTATGTTTGGCGTTTTGTGCTCGAAGAAAAAGCGGTTATACCGCAGCTCATGCAGCGGTAATCAGTCGGCCCTACGGGCCTCAATGAATTACACGGACAAGCCATGTATGAAATCCGCTCTGTGAGCAGATGAAGCGCAGCTGAGCGGGCATATCTTCGATACGCCCACTCTTGGTTCGCTGCTATGAATTACCGCCTTGGCGGCGGTATGATAGCGGCACTTTGTGCCACATGCTTCATCCCGCCAGTTCGGCTTTGATGAAGGGGGCGGTGGGGGATTTGGCGCGGGAGAGCTGGCGGACGTGGCCCTG
>JAZQVE010000085.1:0-13699 GCA_045631705.1 Akkermansia sp.
ACGACGCCATCGTGGTGGTGGAGGCCGTGGAGGCACACATGGAAAATGGCATGACTCCGCGTCAGGCCACCTTCGCCGCCATGAAGGAAGTGAGCGGCCCGGTAGTGGCCATCGCACTCGTGCTGGCAGCAGTGTTCCTGCCCACAGCCCTTCTTCCGGGTATCACCGGCACACTGTTCCAGCAATTTGCCGTTACCATTGCAGTATCCATGTTGATTTCGGCATTCAACGCGTTGACTCTTTCTCCGGCTCTGTCGGCTCTCATGCTCAAGCCCAAGAAGGAGCATCGCTCCCTCCTCACACCGTTCTACAACATGTTCAACAGGGCCTATGATGCCGTGGCCGATAATTTTTCCCTGGTATGCGGGTGGCTCTGCCGCCACCTGACTATCTCCATGGCAATGCTGGCCGGTATCACCGCCTGCATCATCCCCGTATCCAAGCAGGTTCCGGGTGGTTTCCTTCCCGCAGAAGACCAGGGCTTCCTCATCGGTGGCGTCATCATGAAACCGGGTGTTTCCCTGCAGCGTCTTACCGAGCAGGTCAAGCCGGTGGAAAAAGTGCTTCTTGAAGAGCCCACCACCGACTTCGCCGTGTCCATTATCGGCATGAACCTGGTGATTGGTGTGCAGACCACGAACGCACTCTCCTTCTTTGCGTGTCTGAAGCCCTATGCCGAACGCCCCGTCATGGAAGACGGCAGAATTCCCACTGCCGATGATGTGCAGAAGCGCGTGCAGGCCAAGCTGGCCATGTGCGGCGTGGACGGCGTCAGCTTCCTGGTAAGCCCGCCCGCCATTCCCGGTGTGGGTGTGGGTAGCGATATTGCTCTGGCACTGGAAGACCTGGACGGCCAGGGTGTGGCCGTACTCTATGAACAGGCCCAGCGTCTCGAAGCTGCACTGACGGAGCATGAAGCCATTGAAAAGGCCTCCGACATGATGCTGCCGCAGGTGCCGCAGAAGAGCATCGCCATAGACAAGGAAAAATGCCTTGCCCAGGGCGTGAACTATGCCGCCGCAAACCAGCTGCTGCAGTGCTTCAACGGCTCCAGCTTCGTGAACTACTACACGCAGTTCGGCCAGCAGTGGCAGGTGTACATGCAGGCTGCCGGCGTGAGCCGCGCCAACACTGAGCAGATTGCCAACTTCTACGTGAGCAATGCCCAGGGCGATTCCGTGCCGCTCAGCACACTGGTCACCATCAAGGATATTGCCGACACCGAATTCGTATGGCGCAACAATAACTACAACGCAGCCAAGATTTCTGTGACCCCCGCTGAGGGCTACTCCACCGCTCAGGCCATGGCCGCCGTAGAAGAGGTATTCAACAAGACCATGGACACCACCAAATTCGCCATGGAATATGTGGATATGAGCTTCCAGGAAAAGAAGGTGCAGGACGGTCTCGGTCTCGGCTCCATCTTCGCCCTCTCCGCCGTGTTCGCCTTCCTCATCATGGCCGCGCTGTATGAGAAGTGGACCCTGCCGCTCGCCATTTTCCTGACGGTTCCGATTGCTGTGCTGGGTGCCTTCCTCGGTCTGTGGATGACGGGCCTGGACCTCAACATGTATGCCCAGATTGGTCTGGTGATGCTTGTGGGTCTGGCGGCTAAGAATGCCATTCTCATCGTGGAGTTCGCCGTGCTGCAGATGGAGCGTGGACAGGGGCTCATTGAGGCCGCTGTATCCGCAGCCCGTATGCGTCTGCGCCCGATTCTGATGACCTCCTTCGCCTTCATTCTGGGTTGCGTACCGCTGGTGACCGCTGCTGGTTCCGGCGCCCTGGCCCGTAACTCCATCGGCGTGGTGGTGGTGGTAGGCATGAGCATCGCTACGGCACTGGGCGTGTTCTTCATCCCCTGCTCCTTCGTATTCATCATGAAGCTCTTCCGCTCCCGTATCGAAAAGGGTCACCATGGCCCGGATCCCGATGAGGAGAAGGCTTATGCTCTGCTCGAAGCCCAGGAGAATGAGGGCTGATATAAACCGCCTCTGACCTGATATATTCCTATGCGCTGGTGCGGGTTCCGCACCAGCGCTTTGCTTTCCGATTTGACAACCCGTTCCGGTCTGATTATAATACCACTATGATCAAGAACCTTCTTACCCTATTCGTTTTCTCTGCCGCACCACTGCTTGCAGAGATTTCCTATTTTCCCGCTCAGCCTGCAAAGATTACGCCGGCAGAACTGATTTCCTACAAAAGTGAACTCATGGAAGCCATGAGGTACCGGGGACAGCGGGAAAAAGCACTGCAACTGATTAAGGAGAACAAGAATGATTGCGTGAACGACGAAGCAGCGCACGATGGATTCTCCTATTCACCGCTCGTCCAGGCCTGCCAGTGGAAAGATGCCGGATTAGTGCAGGCCCTGCTGGAACAAGGAGCCAACCCAAATCACCCGCGGCTGGAGAAGATGATGGACAGGCTCACGCCGGAAATCAAACGCTTGCTGACTGAAGCCCACAGCAGAATGCAGCCGCCGGCTATATCTGCGGAAGCATGGGAAAAGCGATACCAGGAACGCATCGGAGGCAGACTATTCTGGAGCCCGGACAGGAAAAAATGCGTATCCGCGACAGAAAGCAACGGCCAGATTTCCCTCTGGAATCTGCAAACAGATGCCCGCGGGCGTCTGATGCCCGTAGCCGTGTTCTACATCAAGACAGACGGTTACAATCTGGTAACGGTAACCCGGCATTCAAGCCTTATCCAGGCAACGCTGAGCAAGGGCGACACTTCCATGCAGACCGCCATGTTTGTGCACGACGGCTTTGCCCTGCATGATTTCACCGTTCAGCCTGTGAGCAAGAACTACAGGCCCTCACATCCCATCTGCGAACTGCCGGAATACTCAGATTTTGTCAAACTTACAGAAAATTAGCCAACATTACGTTTTTTTAACTGGAATCGAGCCTCTGGTGCGCCTATACTGATGTCGAACACCTAACCCCAATAAAAAAACATGAAGAAATTCGCCCTTATTCTCGCACTGGCCGCCATGGGTTGCGCCTCCGCTGCCATCACTATCCCCACCAGCAAAGCAGACCTGAAGACCGCTGCCAAAAAGGCTGTGAGCGACAAGGTTGCCGCACAGAAGGCTGCCGACACCGCTAAAAAGGAAGCAGCCAAGAAAGCGGTGACTGATGCCATTACCGAAAAAACCGCAGCTGTGACAGACAAGGTGACCGAGGTGAAGGGTCAGGTGGATTCCGCCAAAAAGGCTGTGGAAGATGCGAAGGCTGCCGTGGACAGCGTGAAGAACAGCGCCACCACCACGCCTTCCGTGGAGATTGAGAAACCCGCTATCGAACTTAACGAAAACGGCCTCCAGCTCAAGAAGCCGAGCATCAAGCTGAAGTAAAACCTCGCCGGAACAGCCCCTTTCCAACGCCCGGGTGCAATATCCCGGGCGTTTTTGTATTATTTGACTTCCCATCCGGCAGGAAAACTGATAAAATACGCCCATGGCAAATAAACCTGTAGTACTTATCATCCGCGACGGCTGGGGCCGCAACCCGCAGGGCCCGGAAGCCGCCAATCAGACCGGCGATGCTACCGTTCTCGCCAAGACTCCTTTCACCGACAAACTGCTGGCCACCTGCCCGCATATGATGCTGGGTGCCTCCGGCCAGGACGTGGGTCTGCCTGATGGTCAGATGGGCAACTCCGAGGTGGGCCACCTGAATCTGGGTGCCGGCCGCGTGGTGTTCCAGGACCTCTGCCGCATCACCAATGCCATCAACGACGGCTCCCTTGCCAGGAATCCCGTGATTGTGGATGCCTACAGCAAGGCCGCAGCCTCCCGTCTGCACCTCATGGGCCTTGTGTCCGACGGTGGTGTACACTCCCACATCGACCACCTCATCGGTCTGGTAAAGATTGCCGCCGAAGCCGGTGTGAAGGACATCTTCATCCACGCCATCATGGACGGCCGCGACACCGACCCGAAGAGCGGTGCCGGTTTCCTGCAGCAGCTTGAAGACGCAGTGGCTCCCTACGGCGCCAGGATTGCCACCGTGGTTGGCCGATTCTTCGCCATGGACCGCGACAAGCGCTGGGACCGAGTGCAGATTGGCTGGGATGCCATCGTACTCGGCAAGGGCGAGGCCTGCACCTGCACCCCCGCTGAATACGCCCGCAAGAGCTATGAAGACGGCGTGACGGACGAGTTCATGAAGCCCGCTGCCTTTGTGGAAGCAGACCAGCAGCGCGTACGCGACGGCGATGTGGTATACTTCTTCAACTTCCGTGCCGACCGCGCCCGCGAGCTGTCCCGAGCCTTCATCTACGAGGACTTCGACGGCTTCGACCGCACCGTACAGCCCAAGGTTCACTATGTGACCATGTCCGAATACGAAGCCTGCTACCCCACTCCGATTGTATTCGAGCAGGAGCAGCTCTCCAACATTCTGGGCGAGGTTATCGCCAGAGCCGGTCTGAAGCAGCTCCGCATCGCTGAGACCGAGAAATACGCCCACGTGACCTTCTTCTTCAACGGTGGCGTGGAGACCCAGTTCGAAGGTGAGGACCGCATTCTGGTACCCTCCCCCCGCGAAGTGGCAACCTATGACCAGAAGCCCCAGATGAGCGTGGGCGAGGTGGCCGATAAGTTTGTGGAGGCCATCGGCAACTACGATATCGCCATCATGAACTTCGCCAACCCCGACATGGTGGGTCACACTGGTTACCTCGAAGCCGGTATCGCCGCCTGTGAGGCAGTGGACGCAGCTCTGGAGAAGAGCGTGAACAAGATTCTCGAGCTGGGCGGCTGCTGCCTTATCTGCGCCGACCACGGCAACTGCGAGAACATGCTCAACCCGGATGGTTCTCCCAACACCGCCCACACCACCAACCTGGTGGACCTTATCTACTGCGGTCCGGATCAGGACTCCATCACCCTGAGCGATGGTATTCTGGCCGACATCTCCCCCACGCTGCTGCACCTGCTCGGCATCGAGCAGCCTGCCGAAATGACCGGCCACAGCCTGGTGAAGTAATTACAGCAGATTACACCATTCATCAACAAAACCGCTTTCCCTCAAAGGGAAAGCGGTTTTCTTCTTCTCTGAAAGGAACACAAAAAAGCAGGCATGGCCTTAAGCCACGCCTGCTCCGGATAAAGGGGATGGTATCAAATCAGAACTGACCGCCGATACCCAGACGAACACCAATGTTCATCTGCTCCTCGGTGGCTTTCTCGTAAGCAGCACCGCCGAAGGGAGAGGTGCCACCATTGAACGTGACAGCGCCGATAAGGCTCAGGTTCTTGCGAATGGCATAGCGAGCACCAACTTCAACGTTGTACACAACATTCAGCATATCATCGTTCTTGCTCACAGCGTGATGCTTATGAGCCATACCGGGAGTGTCCAGCATGGAAAGGCCCAGACCCACACCAACACCGGCAAAAGCAACCAGCTTGTCATTGATGGGCTTCTCATAGCGGTAGCCAGGCATGAGGGAAAGGTTGGTCACATCGTAACCGGCCTGTTCACCAGTGGCATAACCCAGACGCAGGGTGAACTTCTGGTTTTCGCAGAAAGCATAGATACCGGTCACATCGATACCGTAGGTATCAACGGAGGGAGTATTGCGGGTCTCGTCAATATCCGTCAGAGCGTGGTTGTACACAGCGGCAACCTCCCAGGAGTAGGGGCTTGCAGAGGCGGAAACGTCCTTCCAGGAGTGGGGGCTTGCAGAGGCGGAAACGTAATCGTCACCGGCATAAGCCACACCACCAAGAGCGGCAAGAGCAACAACAAGAGCATTTTTCTTCATAAGCGTCATTAAAAGTTACTGATTTTACTCTGTTTAATAATAACGGCGCGCGAGTCTAGCACACTTCATGTGGCAACGCAAGCCCAATAATGACACGAAATGAAAATAATTAGGAACTCAGACTAGTGTCATATCAATAGCTAATGCCCTCGTCTGCTGGTCATGCAATTCAACTACCGGGCCGGTCATGCCACGGCCAATGCAATCCACAAGCCGACAGACAGCCTTACCGGAGCAAGCCGACTCGTAACGCATCAGCCAATTCTGCGCCTCAGTTGTATGAATCGACTCTGAATCCACCGGTCGGGGATAACCGGGAACGCCCACGCGATAAGGTTTCGGAGAAAGCCGGGCCCGCCAGCACTGCTGGCGGGAACACAGCGATTCATACAATGGGTCGGCATGCAGGATTCTGCATATTTCATGCATACGGGCAGAATCCGGCTTCAGTCCCTCTCCGGCCAGCATAATGCGCCATCCGCAGTGCGTACGATACAGCCGGGCACCCAGGGAGGCATCTGTTGCACAAAGGGCGCGCAGCGTCTGCAGGAGTTTTTGCTCAGGGCTCAGCTTCTGCCCGAAAAAGCCGCGCAGCTTATCCCCCAGAGAAAGAGGGAAATCATCCACATCAACAAAACAGACAGAGGTACTGTTGAGCACCTGCACACCATATCGGTTACGGGTGATGATATTGTCCTCATCCAATTTCTCTACAATAGGTTCCAGCAGCAAGACGGTATACTCCTCCCCCTGCATCTCATCCAGCGAGCGCAGAGAAGCGCTATGCGCTTCCACCTCATCATCAGTCACACGGCGCCGCCGGGCAAACGCCTCCCGGATACGACAGCGTTCCTCCAGTCGCTCCCTCGCCTCCTGCATGGAGACATAGGAAATACCACGCAATTTCCACATGGAGCCGTCGCACCCCCTGCGTTTTTCAGTAACCCAATAAGCAGGAATCTTCATTAGCAGAAATACTATCCCCTCCAGCGCAAGGAGTCAAGTATATTCCTGAAACACAGACGAGCTGCCGGCTTGCAGAGAACGGAAATCTGGTGTACAGTATTCCACTACGGAATGCCGGATAAAGCTTACATCGCCATCGACCTCAAATCGTTCTTTGCCTCAGTGGAGTGCATCGTGCGAGGGCTCGACCCGCTCAATACCCACCTGGTGGTGGCCGATGAATCCCGCACAGACAAAACCATCTGCCTGGCGGTCACGCCATCACTGAAAAGCCATGGCATCCCCGGGCGTCCGCGCTTGTTCGAGGTGCGACAGAAAGTGGCAGAGGCCAACAATATGCGCCGATACAAGGCGAAAAAACTGGAAGGCCGCTCGCATTTTCACTCTGAACTGCAGCAGAACCCGGAACTGGAGCTGGATTTCATTATTGCCCCGCCGCGGATGGCGCGCTACATGGATTACAGCACGTGCATCTATAATATCTACACAAAATACATTTCGCCGGAGCATATCGTTGTGTACTCCATTGACGAGGTGTTCATGGATGTGACTCCCTACCTGGCTACCTATGCCTGCTCGGCACACGAACTGGCTCGCCGCATTATCCTGGATGTTCTGCGCAGCACCGGCATTACCGCCACGGCAGGCATCGGCACAAACCTCTACCTGGCCAAAGTGGCCATGGACATAGTCGCCAAGCACATCCCCTCAGATGCGGATGGAGTCCGCATCGCAGAACTGGACGAAATGAGCTACCGCCAGCAGCTATGGGACCACCGCCCGCTCACTGATTTCTGGCGAGTCGGCCGTGGCTATATGCGGCGACTGGAGCAGCACGGGCTTTACACCATGGGAGATATAGCCCGGCGCTCCCTGCAGAATGAGGAATCCCTGTACCGCATGTTCGGAAAAAATGCGGAGCTGCTCATCGACCACGCCTGGGGCTGGGAACCCTGCACGATGGAAGCCATCAAGGCCTACCACCCCGGCTCCCGGAGTCTGGGTTCCGGCCAGGTTCTGCATGAACCCTACGAACCAGAGAAAGCCAAACTAGTGCTGCGGGAAATGGCCGATCTGCTGGTGCTGGAGCTTGTAGAAAAACGACTCGTCACTGATCAGATAGTCATCACCGTGGGCTATGATATAGAAAATCTGACCAATCCGGTGAGACGCCGTCTGTACAAAGGCCCCATATCGGTGGATGCTTATGGGCGGGAGGTTCCCGGGCATTCGCACGGCTCACAGAACCTGGGACGCTACACCTCCTCCACCCGGCTGATACTGAATGCCGTGACCGAGCTGGCAGAACGCCTGGTGAACAGGAATCTGCTGGTGCGGCGGCTCAATATCGTAGCCAACAATATTCTGCCGGAAGCCTCGGTCTCCCGGTCAGCAGAGGAAGCCCCACAGCTGGAACTGTTCATCGATTATGAAGCGGAAGCCCGCCGCCGGCAGGAGGAGGAGGAACTACTGACCAGGGAGCGCCGCATGCAGGAAGCCCTGCTCAGTATTCGTGGAAAATTCGGAAAGAACGCCATACTGCGAGGCATGAACCTGGAGGATGGCGCCACCACCCGCGAGAGAAACAAGCAGATAGGAGGACACCAGGCATGAACACCGCATCAGATAAATACGCGGATATCATCCACCTGCCCCACCCGGTTTCCCGGAGACGTCCGCAGATGAGCATGGCTGACAGGGCAGCACAGTTCTCACCCTTTGCTGCCCTGAACGGGCACGATACAGCCATAGCAGAAGCGGCCCGCACCACCGAACAGCGCCCCTCGCTGGATGAATCCGTGAAGCAGGAAATCTCCACCAGACTTCAAGCTGCGGCCGGCTCCCCCGATTTCCCCCTTCGCATTATCTATTTTGTGCCGGATTCCCGAAAAAGCGGCGGCTCCTATGCCGAAATCCGCGGATGCATACGGAAAATTCTTCCCTGTGAACGGCTCATCATCATGGATGACGGCACCCGGATTCCCGTAGATGAAATAATGGAAGTAAACGAGCAGTAGAATCACCCAGACAGCTGTCTTTCTTTGCGCTTGCAGAGTAGTGGGCATCGTGATACATTGATATACTAATGAGCAACAAGTGCATTCTGATTGCGGAAGATGATGCCGCCATTCGCCGGGTGCTGGCCGATTCCCTGGCTGGCGCCGGCTACGATGTACGCACGGCACCCGATGGTCGTGCGGCGCTGGAACTGTTACTTTCCACTCCCATCGATCTGGCGCTCATGGATGTAAACATGCCGGAAATCAACGGATTCAAGCTGCTGCGGATGATGCAGAAGGAGTGCCCGGGGATTCCGAGCATCATCCTCACCGCATGCGGTGACGAGCAGGACCGCGTAAAAGGCCTGCAGCTGGGGGCGGATGACTATGTAGTCAAACCCTTCAGCATCGCAGAGCTGCTGGCCCGCGTGGCAGCGGTGCTGCGGAGGTCTCCCGGACGCACGCTGGCCGTGGCGCAGGTGCTGAGCTTCCCCGGCGGTACGCTGGATGGCGAAACCCGCCACGCACAGTTCAGCGACGGCACGCCGATTCCCCTCACGGAGAAGGAATTTGAACTTTTCCGCTATTTCCTGACCCACCCCGGGCGCATCATTCCGCAGGAGGAGCTGCTGGTGCGCGTGTGGGGTAGTACCAGCAGGGCGGCACAGACCCGGACCGTGGCAGTCACCCTTACCCGCCTTCGCGAAAAGATTGGGGCGGAGACCTCTTCTCACATTGAAACCATCCGCGGACGCGGATACCGCTGGAACGAAGCATGAACAAGAAGCTGATACTCATCATTACCTTTTTTTCCCTCCTCACCCTGAGCGCAGCTGGCTGGCTGGGCTATGAGGCCTACACGCTGGATACCCGGCTCCTCCAGATTGACAAGGAAGCCCAGCAGAAACGACTCGTAGAACTCTCCCTACCCCGCATTCAGGCAGAAATAAGCAGACTGCTGGAGCAGGAGCGTAAGAAGCTGGGATACGCACCCCCCATCGGGCAGACCATGTATGAACCGCCAACCGAGGACATGCCGGATTATGTGCGTGGTTACTTTCTGCTCACACCTGCCGGACTCCAGGTGCCTGAGGGACAGCAGGAGATTGCCAATGAAATAGAAGGCAAACCGGCCATCATCGACACCATCCGCCGCAAGGCATTCAATCCCTCAGCCCCGGTGTATGACCCCACCAAACCCACACACAAAAACATCGACAAAAACACCCAGATGGCAGTGTTCGGTGTGTATGAGGTGGAGGACACCGAATTCACCAAACCAATGGAGATGAAAGGAGACCCGGGGCCCTTCTACTCCTGGTACTACATTGACGACATGGTGTACATGCGCAATATCCGGACCACTCATGGCTCCGCAGCAGAGGGTATCCTGCTCGATGCCTCAAAGCTGGCAGAAAAGCTGATGCCCTTTGTGGAACCGGCACTGAAGGGCGCCACAATCACCCTCTGCAAAAAGAACGAACCTGCAAACCTATTCCCCCTTCCCATGGTGCTGCGTCCCGGAAATGATGTGGACGTGCCGGATACGGCTGCCCGCCGGGAAGCCATGCGCGGCACGCTGGCCAGCGCTACGCTGGTGACGGTGCTGGCCGTAGGCATTCTCTTCGGCTTACTCTTCTTCTACGGCCGCATGGAACGCCGCCGCGCCGACTTTGTCTCTGCCGTCACCCACGAACTGCGTACCCCGCTCACCAGCTTCTCGCTCATGACCGAAATGCTGAAGAACAAGCTGGTACCTGCGGACAAGCTGGATGAATACCATGAAACACTGTACCAGGAAAGCAAGCGACTCGGCCATCTGGTGGAAAATGTGCTCGCCTTTGCCCGACTGACCCGCGGCAAACAGCGCGGTCGAGCCGACAAGGCACCCTGCCCGCAACTTATCGACCGGGCTCTGGAAAAGGTTGATTCCCGGCTCAAGGAAGCAGGATTCCGCGTGCAGGTGAAACATGATAAACGCACAGAGCTCATCTCTCTGCAGACGGACATCATCTCACTGGAGCAGATCTTCACCAATCTGGCAGACAACGCCATCAAATACGCTACCACGGCTCCGCATCCCACCATCAGCATCACCACCATGCGTGGTCATAACACGCTGAGCATCCGCTTTGCAGATAACGGTCCGGGTATTCCGGCCAGATTGCAACGCGGCATCTTCCGCCCCTTCTCCCGCTCCGCCAAGGATGTGGAGGGGCGCAAGCCCGGAGTCGGACTGGGGCTGGCGCTTTCACGGGACATTGCCCGCAGCATCGGCGGCGAGCTGACTCTGGAGAAGAGCGATGAACACGGCTCTGCCTTCACTCTGACTCTACCGCTCTGAATCAGCATACATGTTCATCACTGGCACAATAGCTATTGGCTGCGTGTTGTTCATCTACACGCTGTGGCGCATCATCTGGCCGATGCCTGTGCGCTGGTGGTGGAAGGTGATACTCTGCATTCCACTGGCTCTGGGCGCCTTTCGCTACCCGCTGCTGTATAAGGTATACGGTGGACATTTCTTCCGCCCCGCCTGTCCCATGGCGGTGGAGCTGCTGTGCACCGGTCTTTTCCTGGCCCTGCTTATCATGCTGGTTCTGCTGCTGGTGCAGGAACTGGTATTCCTGCTTCCCTCGCTGATATGGCGCCGCAACAGAAAATTCCGCAGGTTCAGGTTTCTTATGTATACCCTGACAGCCCCGCTGGCCATGGGTACTGCAGCCTGGGGAATGTACCAGGCCTTTGCCCTGCCGGAGGTCAGGGAAATCACCATCACCCTGCCCAGGCTCCAGGCACCGGTGCGCCTGGCCATGCTCACCGACCTGCATGCAGATCGTTATAAACAGGCGGAATTCTTTCACGAAGTGGTAGCGCGCACCAACGCGCTGGAGGCAGATGCCATTGTCATCACCGGCGATTTTGAGGACGGTCATCTGTACCAGCTGGCTCCGGCGCTGGCACCGCTGCGCTACCTCAAATCCCGCTGGGGTACCTTTGCCGTGCATGGTAATCACGATTATTTCTCCGGCCACCAGGCCTGGCAGCGCTACCTGAGCAGCCTTGGTATCCGTTTCCTGAATAACGAGCATGTGCAGCCAGGCCCGGGGCATCTGGTATTCGCCGGCGTGACAGACCCTGCCGCAGGCCGGGACAAATGCGAAGCACCCAACCTGGAGAAGGCTCTGGACAGGGTTCCCCAGCATAAGCCCATCGTCCTGCTGGCGCATCAGCCCGCCATTGCCCGCGAAGCGATGCGCCGCGGGGTGGACCTGCAGCTCTCCGGACATACGCACGGCGGCATGGCTCCAGGATTGAGACAGATTGTCGCCCGCTTCAACGATGGGCTGGTTCAGGGGCTGTATCGCCGGGGCAGCTTGCAGGTATATGTTTCCAATGCCACCGGTATCTGGTCCGGTCTGCCTATCCGCCTTTTCACGCCCGCCGAAATTACCCTTATCAATCTTGTACCCGAGAACTGAAATTTACTTTGGTTTTCCGTACTATTTTCTTGACGCGAAAGGAGGATGCAGATAGTATGGCAGCAATTCCGATTTTTCCCTGTTCATACCATGAAACAACAAATCAGTATTTTGTCTGTGCTGCTGGCGGCCTGTGGCATGTATACCACGGCGCAGCAGCCTGCCCCGATAGCACCGGCGCCGGTTCTTCCCGCACCTGCGACAAAACCGGCAACGCCGACCTACAGACTCACCACCAGTAAGGACTGGCAGAATCCACTTGCGCTGCGCGATGCGCTGGGCAAGAAGATACAGGCCAGAATCAAACCTGCAGATGAAGTTGCTATCAAGAACTTCCTGAAGAGCGAAGCGAACCGACTTCTGCTGGCAAACTGGCACCTGGCCAATGCCGAAATTGCCTCCGAGAAAGCCTATGAGGAATATGAGGCTAATCTGAAACGCCAGATTAATAATAAGACCAGGAAGCTGATAGAGCTGGAAAACGAACTTCCGTTGCTTGGTGGTGAATCCGCCCAGGAAAATGCCCGCTACAACATCAACAAGCTGAAGGGCGAAATTGCCGAGCTGGAAGCCGAGCTCAAGCAGCCCATGCGCCTGGCCGATGTCGTGAAGCGTCCGCGGGCATCCCGCCTCATCACCCTGATGGCCAATGACCCGGGCTGGGTGGGAGATGTGGTTTACAGCGGCGAATGCATCATGCCCGGCCGCATGCTCAACATGCTGGCCAACATGATGGAGCGCTACACCAAAATGCTGCCCGACGACCGAGTGCCCCGCGACATCGCCACGGCCACGGCAATCGAATACGCCCGATTCGGCTGGACGGTGAACAACGCCTGCGAGCGCGCCGAATACTTTGTACGCAACTGGCGACAGAACCGCCTGCACCCGCAGTTCGACAAGCTGCCGTTCCTGCTGCGCCGCGTCACCTGCGGCTGGAAGGGCGACCACAGCTCCGGCAAACCGGAAAGTCTCGAGTGGGCCCTCAAGAACGTGCACCTGCCCGATGAGCGCTACACGGGCTGCTGCTGGCGCTGCGGCTATGTGCTGCACAATGTGTACGGCGACAGCATCCACGGTTCCCCCTATTTCGAACCGTTTGAAGGCATGTACCTGAACAACCACCATAAGTTCACCCAGGATGTGGGCGGCGTGTGCGGCGGCCTGTCCCATTTCGGCGCCTCGGCCGCCTGCGCCAACGGCGTGCCCGGTCTCACCATGGGCGAACCCGCCCACTGCGCCTATGTAGTGTGGGTGGACGGCAAGTGGACACCTGCCTATTCCGTGGACTGGCAGCGTGGCCTGCACTGGCGCCCGTGGATGGACAACTACAACTACTCCTCCCTGCACCTGACCACTGATTTGTATTCCCCTGAGCAGAAGAACGCCACGCGTCTTTCCAACGCCTACCATGCCCTTGCCCAGATGGCTACGGACAAGCAGCAGGCCCACCAGCTCTACCTCAAG
>JAZQVE010000086.1:0-23610 GCA_045631705.1 Akkermansia sp.
CGAATCGGGAGTGGTATTCCCGATTCGCGGGAATTCATGGAAAGAGGGTGATGTGTTACAAGCCGGAAATGGGGAATCCGAGGGCGCCATGGGGCATGGGGACAGGGGCTGTGGCGGTGCAGAAGACAATGCCTGGGCGTAGTTCTGAGGTGCCTGGGGGGATATGGCTGGCCCAGCGTAAATCGGAGGTGGAGGGAGAGCTGCTGCGTTTGACTTCCATGGGGTACAGGCATCCATTTTTTTCGAGCAGAAAATCGACTTCGGCACCATTTCTATCGCGGAAATATGTGAGGCGGAGGGGTTGGCCGGCATTCGCATAGCTGCGGACCAACTGCCCATAGACCCAGGTTTCAAGGATAGCTCCAGCATAACCGCTGTTCATGAGGCTTTGAGCGTTGTTCCAGCCTGCAAGCCAGCAGCATAGGCCTGTATCCATGAAATAAAGCTTCGGTGTTTTGGAAAGGCGTTTGGTAGTGTTTACATAATAGGGCTCCAATAATTCCACAATGCCGGAGGCCTGAAGGATGGAGATCCATGCGGCAGCCGTCTTAGGAGAAACATCGGCATCTCTGGCTAAATCGCTGTAGACGAGCTGCTGGCCGGTTCTCATGGCGGCAGAGCGCATAAGCCGGACGAATGAGGCCTGGTTGCTCACCTGGGTGAGGGCGTGTACATCGCGCTCCACATAGGTTTGCACATAGGAGCTGAAGTATGCCTCAACGCTTCCGCCAGGCATCTGCGCAAGACGCGGATACCCGCCAAGGAGAATTCGCTCATACAGCTCTGTCAGTGAGCAGATATTCGCCTGCTGTACCTGGCTGGCTGCCTTTTCCGGATCAAAAGCAGTGCAGCAAAGGGGGGACTGGCCCGTTTCTCTCTGCGAGAGGCTGTGTAAATCGATAATCCCTATACGCCCGGCCAGGCTTTCACTTACTCCCTTCATCATGACAAAGCGCTGCGAGCCGGTCAGCCAATACATGCCGGGGCGCTGGCCTGCCTCATCTACTTTCAGCTTTATGGCACGCAGCAGTTCCGGGGCGTATTGAATTTCGTCGATGCATAAGGGGTGCCCCCATTCCTCCAGAAATCCCTTGGGGTCTTTCCTTGCATAGTCTGCTGCCATGTAATCGTCCAGCGTCACATACCGCATATTCTCTGGCATCAGGCGGCGCAGCATGGTTGATTTTCCCACCTGTCGGGCGCCGGTTACCATCACACAGGGAAAAAAGCGACTCTGCGCTTCTACCTGTATTCCGGCAGCGCGCTTCAGATATGTTATTTCGCCTTCATTTCTCACAGGAGTGATTCTGGCTTTCAAATGCGCATTTGTCAAGCAAATTCCCGCGAATCGGGAGTGGTATTCCCGATTCGCGGGAATTTGGGGTGTTGTTGGTTATGTTTCAGGACGGGGCTTCCATCGGGTTGACACCTTTTCGACTACGCTGAAGCTTCGCCGAGACGAGGCGCCAACAATTCGATAAACCTCAACATTCTTTGGGTCACATGTGGGCAAAATGCAAAGGAACTTTGCGGTGAAAACCGGCAAAATGCAAAGGAACTTTGTGGTGAAACCCGGCAAAATGCAAAGGAACTTTGTGGCGAAAACCGGCAAAATGCAAAGGAACTTTGCGGTGAAACCTGGCAAAATACAAAGGAAGCCAGGGTGTGGCCGGGCGTTACAGACTGCCGCTCACGAGTTGCAGCAGCTCCTCCGGGGGGAGGTGGAGGAGGAGTTTCTCCAGCCCGCCGGCGAGGAGTTTATCGGCCATATCGCGCTTGCGGGTGAGCATGGTGTGAATATTCTCCTCGATGGTGCCGCGGCAGATGAGCGGGTGAATGATAACCGGGTTTTTCTGGCCGATGCGGTAGGCTCGGTCGCTGGCCTGGTTTTCCACGGCGGGGTTCCACCAGCGGTCGAAGTGGATGACGTGGCGGGCGCGGGTGAGGGTGAGGGCGGTGCCGGCGGCTTTGAGGGAGAGCAGGAAGAAGGGCGGTCCGGCGGGGTGCTGGAATTGCTGCACCAGCTGCCGGCGCTCGGCAATGGGGGTACCGCCGTGCAGCACCAGCCCGGGTGCGCCGAAGATGCCGGCCAGGAAGTCGTGCAGCGGCTCCATCATGCTGCGGTACTGGGTGAAGATGAGCGCGGCATCTCCTGCTGCGGCTATTTGCCTCGCCAAGTGGCCCAGACGGGTCATCTTGCCACTCAGGGAGGGGTCGTAGTAGCTCTCGCCCAGGTACTGGGCAGGGTGGTTGCAGATTTGCTTCAGGTGGCTCAGGATGGGCAGCAGCAGGGTGAGCCGCGTCTGCGGGTCGGGCTCGTGCACAATGGCCTGCAGTCGCTCCACCTCGCGGGCATACAGGCGGGTCTGCTCCGGGGTGAGCAGGCAGTAAGCGGGCTGTTCGGTCTTGGGCGGCAGTTCGGGCAGCAGGGCGGGGTCGGTCTTCAGGCGCCGCAGCATGAAGGGACGCACCAGCTTGCGCAGCGGGCTGTAATCCGTGCCCATTTTCTGCACCATGGCATTGAATTCCTTCTCTGTGCCCAGCAGGCCGGGGGTGAGGAAGTGAAACAGGCTGCGAAGCTCGCTGAGCGAGTTCTCCACCGGCGTGCCGGTGAGCGCCACGCGGCGCGGGGAGCTGAGCAGCAGCAGGCTGCGCGTGCGCTGCGAGTCTGCATTCTTGATGGCCTGCGCTTCATCCAGCACCAGGGCGGGCAGGGGCTCTGCCGCCAGCAGTTCGGCCAGGCGGGTGGCCATGCCGTAGGTGGTGAGCGCCACATGCGCCCGCTTCAGCAGCCAACCGGGGTTCTTCTGCAGGTAGTCGCAGTCCTGCCGGTTCAGCATGTCCGGGTGCAGCACCAGCGTGTTGAGCTGCGGGGCGAACCTGCGCAGTTCGTCCTGCCAGTTGGTGAGCAGCGAGGCCGGCGCCACGATGAGCGCGGCGCGTTCCTCCAGCGCGCCGGTGGCATGCAGATGCGCCAGCCACGCGATGACCTGCAGGGTTTTGCCAAGGCCCATGTCATCTGCCAGGCAGGCGCCGAAGCCGGCCTCGGTCACGCCCAGCAGGAACCGCACGCCATCCTTCTGGTAGGGGCGCAGGGTGGCTGCCAGCTTCTCGGGAAGCCGAGGCTCCTGGCGGCTGATGCAGAGCTGCTGCAGGGCCTCCTGCAGGGCGGGGGCGGCCATGGCGCGCATGCCGTCTTCCTCCGGCGGGGGAATGTTGGGCAGGGCGGTGCTGTGCTTGCCGAGCAGCCAGCGAAGCCCCGCCAGCAGGGGAATGCCCCCGGCGGCCATGCGGGTGGCCTGGCGCCAGCTGTTGAGCAGTTTTTCGAGCTTCTCACGGTCCAGCCGAACCCACTCGCCGCGGAAGCGGATGAGCCCGTCCTCCCCGGCCAGCAGTTCCTCCAGCTCGGCCTCGCTCAGTTCATAGTTGCCCAGCACCACGCGGGGGCTGAAACGCAGCAGGGTGGAGATATTCAGCGCCGGGGCGCGGTCAGGTTTCTGTCCCTCGCCGCTGCCGGCGGGCTGCAGCTGCACCTCCAGCTCCACGCGGGGTGGGCGACTCTGCCACAGGTTCACCATGCGGGTCTCGATGCCGGCCTGCTCCAGCAGGGGCAGGCTTTCCAGAAAATCATAGGCCTGCCGGGGGCCCCAGGCGCAGGGTTTGCAGACTGCGCCGCTGTTGATAAGCTCATGCAGGAAGGAATTGCCCGCAGCCGCCTGCTGCAGTGGCCTCAGCAGGGCCGTGAGGGAATCCACATCATTCGCGTACAGCTGGCGGGCCAGTGCCAGCGGTGCATGGCGGGGCTTGCCATCCTGTCCGGCGCGGTGAATGAAGGTGGCCAGGAAGGCAAAGGGATGCGATTCGGCGCCTTCGCCGCCATTCTCGGCCAGGTGAAAGCACAGGGTGCCCAGCTGCTGCCAGCCCTCGCCCAGGGCGGCAAGCCATTTCTCCGGCGTGGTGAGCTCGCGCTCGGCCTGCCAGGCCAGCGCCTCCCCCAGCGTGCCGAACCATTCGACGAGCATGCCCGCTGTCACTGCGCCGCCGTAAACCGGGGGCATGCCCTCCAGCCAGGCCGCCGCCTGTTGCAGCGAAAGCTGAGGTGCAGCATCCTCCCCGCGACGCAGCCGACGCAGATGCGCCATACAGAGCTCCTGCGCCCGCTCACGCAGCCAGGCCGGGAAGGCCCCGGCGCCCAGCGGCAGCCCATGCCGCAGCAAATCCAGCATACCCGCCCCGGCGCTGCGCGCAAACGCCCGCTCCAGCCGGGGAAACGCCCCTGCCGGCACCACCCCCAGCCGTCCACCGGCCAGACTCAGCGAAAATGTAGGTTGCTCTGCGATGCTGCCAGTCTAGCCCAGCCACCCGCCTTTGTCAAGGCCGGGGAATTGACCATTGACTATTGACGATTGACAATTAAACCATCTCAGCGGGCAAATGCCCGCGGAACTCGATACATCCAAAATTCAACATTCAAGATTCAGAATCCCAAAAAAATCCGCCGCAGCTCAGGATGAACTGCGGCGGATGCGTGAAAACTATTCACTATTCACTTCTTCATTATTCACTTAATCGCATCATAGGCGCCCTTGAAGAAGTAGTAGCCCCAGCCCCAATCGGGGTCGCCGGACCAATCCGGGTCGTAGTGGTGGCGGGGCTTCAGGAAGCGTTCCGGGTGGGGCATGAGGCCCATGGCGCGGCCGGTGGGGTCCATGAGGCCTGCGATGCGGAGCTCGGAGCCGTTGTGGTTATCGGCATACTGCAGGGCAACGCAGCCGGAATCGAGGTACTTCTGGGCATCGCCGGGGTCGCACACGAGGCGGCCTTCAGCGTGGGCAGAGGGGAGCTCGAAGTTTTCGGGCAGGTAGGTGGTGTAGGGGCAGTTCGGGGCCACCTTCACCAGTTTGTCCCACATGCACTCGAAGCGCTCGCTCTTGTTCCAGATGAGGGAAGCCTTGGGCAGGATGCCCAGCTTGGTGAGAATCTGGAAGCCGTTGCAGATACCGAACAGGAAGCCGCCGTTGTCGTAGTGCTTCTGCAGGGCATCGCCCAGGAAACGCTCGGTTTCCAGCTGGGCCAGGCGGCCGCTCATCACGTAGTCACCGTAGGAGAAGCCGCCGGAGAACACGACGAGCTGGGCCTTGGCCACGTGGGCCGGAGTGGCGGTGGCGATGGGCTGCACCTGGGTGGAGAAACCGGCTGCGTTCAGGGCGCGTGCGGTTTCCACGTCGCAGTTGGTGCCGGGGTATTTGAGAAGTAATGCGTGAGGCATATTGAATTACGATTTACAATTTACGAATTACGAATGGGGAATTAGAATCAACTATTCACTATTCATTATTCACTATTAACTATCAATAGAACGGGGTGAGACCATTCTTCCAGATGCTCTTCAGCTCGGCGATCTCTGCCTGCAGCACGGTGCTGCCCTTGGCGGTGATGGTGAGCTGACCGTCGGTGGTGGCGGAGCCGATGCGGGCGCAGGGGAAGCCGGCCATGGCGGCCTCGAACTCAGCGGCCATGTCCTCGTCCACTTCCACGAGGAAGCGGCCGGTGCTTTCGGAGAAGCAGGGCACAGCGTTGTTCTGCCAGCCGTTCACGGTGGGCAGGGCGTCCAGGTCAATCTGCATGCCGCCGATGCCGGAGAAGGCCATCTCAGCAGCGGCCACGGCGAGACCACCCTCGGAGAGGTCGTGTGCGGAAAGCACCAGACCCTGGGTGAGAGCCTTCTCGTAGTAGGCCTTGTAGAGCTCGTAGTTCTTCGTGCAGTCAGTCTGCGGCACCTTGGCGCCGGAGATGCTCTTCACGCGGGCATAGACAGAGGCACCCATTTCGTCCTCGGTGTTGCCCACCATGAAGATGGCGCTGTTGTTGCGGCGCAGGGAAGCACCACGCACGTGGGAGGCGTCCTCCACCACACCGAAGCCGGAGCAAAGGAAGGTCACGGGAATGTTCACCGGGCCGTCCTCGGTCTCGAAGTAGTTGTAGAAGCTGTCCTTACCGGATACGTAGGGAGCGCCGTAGGCCAGAGCGGCCTCGCGGATACCCTTGGCGCATTCCACGATGCGGCCCAGCTCGGTGGGTTCCTCGGGGTTGCCCATGCAGAAGTTATCCAGCAGGGCAATCTTGTCCGGGTTGGTACCGGCCAGTACCAGCTGGCGCACGGTTTCATCCACGGTGCCGGTGCCCATGGCGTAGGGGTCGGTCTTGCCCCACTCCGGCAGAATGGCCAGAGCAAGGGACATGAGCTTGTCGGAGCCGTCGATATCGATGACGGAGGCGTCCTGCGGGGCATCGGCGCTGGCGCCAGCCAGGGGCTTCAGCACGGTGTTGCCCTGCACCTCGTGGTCGTATTCGCGGATGATGGGCTCGCGGGAAACGATGGCGAAGTCGCCGAAGAGCTGCTTCAGGTCGCCGGCCAGGTTGCTGTCATCCAGCGGCAGTCCGGTCTTGGCCTCACCCTTGGTGAACACGGAGGTAAGCTTCTTCACGGGGGCGTCGTGCAGCTTGGAGTTATCCATCTCCACCACGCACTCGCCGTTGTGCCACACGCGCAGCACGCCGCTGTCGTTCGACTCACCCAGCACGGTCATTTCCGTCTGGAAGGTGTCGGCCAGCTTCTGCAGCTCGTCCAGGTTCTCGGGCTTCACAGCCAGCACCATACGCTCCTGGGACTCGGAAAGGAAAATCTGCCAGGAAAGCATGTTGGTTTCCTTGAGCGGGGCGCGCTCCAGGTACAGGTTGCCGCCGGTCTCGGAAAGCATTTCACCCGCAGCGGAGGAGAAGCCACCGGCGCCGCAGTCCGTCACGAACTCGATAAGACCGCGCTCGCGGGCCTCCAGAATCACGTCCAGCGTCTTCTTTTCCTCGATGGGATTGCCAATCTGCACAGCCTGCTGGTCTTCCTCGGCAGAGGCCTCGCCCATGGCGGCAGAGGAGAAGGTGGCGCCGTGCAGGCCGTCCTTACCGGTGCGGCCGCCGATGACCACCACGGCCAGGCCGGGCTTCATTTCCTTGGCGATGTCCTCCTGCGGAATCACACCGGCGGTGCCGCAGAATACAAGCGGGTTGTAAATGTAGGTCGGGTCGAACTGGATGGCACCGCTCGTGGTGGGAATACCCATGCGGTTGCCGTAGTCGCGCACGCCGTGCACCACGCCGCGCATGATACCCAGCGGGTGGATGATGTTGTGGCCTTCCACCATCTCCTGCGGCGTATCGGGGGCGCCGAAGCAGAAGACGTCCAGGTTAGCGATGGGCTTGGCACCCTTGCCGGCGCCCAGAATGTCGCGGATCACGCCGCCCAGGCCCGTGTTGGCACCGGCGTAGGGCTCAATGGCGGAGGGATGGTTGTGCGTCTCGGCCTTCAGGCACACAGAGAGCTTGTCATCCAGCTTGATGAAGCCGGCGTTGTCCACAAAGCAGCTCAGCACAAAACCGGGCTTCCTGGCCATGAGCTCCTTCGTGGTGCTCTGGATGAAGGTCTTGTACATGCTCTTGATTTCCTCCGTCTGGCCGTCCACCGTGTGCTGAATGGTGGCGGCGAAAATGCGGTGCTTGCAGTGCTCAGACCAGGTCTGGGCGATTACCTCGAGCTCCACATCCGTGGGGTCGCGGTCAATCTCGCAGAAAATCTGCTGCACCACCAGCATATCCTCGGTGGAGAGGGAAAGTTTCATGTTCTGGCTCAGTGCGGTCAGCTCGCCTTCGCTCAGATTACGAACAGGAATGGTACGATAAGTCATAGTTTGGGAAAGTTTCTTTACTTCGTAATTCGTACTTCGTAAATCGTACTTTTAGTTAATGTGCCAGGTGTGGATGGCGGGGTTGCACACGTCCTTGCAGAAACGTGCGGAAAGCGCGGCGGCATCGCCCTGGCCGAATACATAAATCTTCTGCGTGATGGTCAGCGCGGTGATGTCGAAGGGCAGCCCCTTGCGGCCGCGGTAGTTGGTCAGAATAGCCTCCTTCTCCAGGTCCAGTGCACCCTTCTTGATGCCGTAGGAAATGCTGAACAGCTCGCCGCTCAGGGCAGGGGTGCCGTCCTCCTGCACCTTCTGGGAGATGGAATCCACCAGCACGCTGCGCATATAGGCTGCGGCTGCCTCGATATCGCCCTCGCACTCGATGGTGTACAGGCGGGTGTGGTTGTACGTGAGCTGGTCTGCAATCGGGGTGTAGAGCAGCTTGTTGGCGTCCGTGGCCGACTGGAATCGGCTGAATACTTCAAACGTCAGTGTTGCCATATGGTTTGTTTTCTTGTGGTTTGCGCGGGCGCGCGGTAAGGTAAAAAGGCCACCGGCGGGCATTCTGCCACCGGTGTCCGGTTGAGAAACTTACTTCTGCAGGCGGTCAAGCACGTCGGCGTAGGCCTCCATGAAACCACCCAGACCCTGGCGGAAGCGGTCCTTGTCCATCTTCTTGCCCGTGGCCACGTCCCAGAGACGGCAGGTGTCCGGGGAAATCTCGTCGGCCAGCACAATCTGGCTCGGGTCGCTGGCCAGGCGGCCGAACTCAATCTTGAAGTCGATGAGGCGCAGGTTGGCGGTCATGAAGAACTCCTTCAGCGTCTCGTTGATGATGAGGGCCATCTGCTTGATGGAGGCGCACTCCTCCTCGGTGGCGGCGCCCATCTCGCGGGCGTAGTCGTCGTTGATGAAGGGGTCATTCAGAGCATCGTCCTTGTAAGAGAACTCCACGATGGGCTTCTTGAACTCCGTGCCCTCGGCCACGCCCATGCGCTTGGAGAAGGAACCGGCGGCCACGTTGCGCACGATAACCTCCAGCGGCATGATGGAAACCTTCTTCACCAGCAGGTTGATGTCGTCCACATCATCCACCAGGTGGGTCTGCACGCCCTTCTCCTCGAGCATACGGTAAATGATGAGGGTGATAGCCTTGTTAAAACGTCCCTTGTTCTCGAAGTCTTCCTTCTTTACACCGTTGAATGCGGTGGCGGAGTCCTTGTACTCCATGCGCAGAACATTCGGATCTTCCGTCGTGAACAGTCTCTTGGCTTTGCCTTCGTAAATAGGTTCCATGATTATAACCGGGGGCTTGTTGTATACTCTCCCCGCGGAAAGTATACCCACCTAACCACCAAAGTCAAGCCCTAACTGAATTGTCCATTGACTATTGACGATTGACTATTGACTATCGGGGTTTGATTAACCGGAAAATTCACTTGCGGCAGCACTTCGCTCCGGTGCCTGCGGGTGATGTATAGTGGAATATAGTGGAATATATGGCTATATAGCAAAAAGTTGCTATACATAGCTATATTTTGGTATATTTGCCTTATAATGCCTGGCCGGGTTGGCTGTAATCGCTGTTTTGTCGCCAATAATGCAGGAAAGCTCTTGCCGCGTGCTGAGGCGGTTGGTATAATCTCCCCCGTTCTCGGGAACCTGAATCAACTACACCTATCCACCACCCCTATGCTTACCTTCCTCCTGGCATTGCTCTTTATTTCCAGCCTGCTGTTTCTCGGCGTGCACGAGGATTGGCTTCAGAAAGGCAGTCCCCATTTCCTCCTCGGCTGCCTCCTCGCCCTCCTCGGCATCACCAGCGCCCTGCTGCTCATGATGCTGATGTGAGGTATGATGTGGTGCGCCAGCAACACCTCTTGCATGGGATCTGAAGTTGACCCTACTGGGTCATTATGGTATGCTTGCAAGTGGCTGGATGCTCAGTTCTCGCCGTTCTGAAGTTGACCCTACCGGGTCATTATGGTATAAGGGCAAGGAATATTTGACCGCTGATGACCTTGTTCTGAAGTTGACCCTACCGGGTCATTATGGTATAAGCACAGACCCGAAGGCAGACCCGGAGCTGCTGTTCTGAAGTTGACCCTACCGGGTCATTATGGTATAAATCCTGAGCATCATTTATCTGACGCGAGAGCGTTCTGAAGTTGACCCTACCGGGTCATTATGGTATAACGCTGAAAGACAAGAACACCGAGCTGAAAGCGTTCTGAAGTTGACCCTACCGGGTCATTATGGTATAAAGCAGCTGGAAAGGCAACTGCTTTACAGGGTGTTCTGAAGTTGACCCCACCAGGTCATTATGGTATAATAGGAATAGATGTAGAGGCTAACATTAGTAAGTTCTGAAGTTGACCCTACCGGGTCATTATGGTATAGCGCTTCAGCGCATCAGCCAGCGCAGACTCGTGTTCTGAAGTTGACCCTACCGGGTCATTATGGTATAGCCCGCCATCGCGCGCAAGTCAGCATCACCCTGTTCTGAAGTTGACCCTACCGGGTCATTATGGTATAACGGTCACGCCATTAACAGTGATACTCGTGGAGTTCTGAAGTTGACCCTACCGGGTCATTATGGTATACAACTTGGCGATTTCCTTGTACTTTGAGCCATGTTCTGAAGTTGACCCTACCGGGTCATTATGGTATAGAACAGCAGGAACAGCAGGAACAGCAGGAGCCGTTCTGAAGTTGACCCTACCGGGTCATTATGGTATACGGATATGCAGCAGTGCTCACGCTTTGCCCGTGTTCTGAAGTTGACCCTACCGGGTCATTATGGTATAACCGGCGACATTACCGCCGAGGCCAATATCAAGTTCTGAAGTTGACCCTACCGGGTCATTATGGTATAATGGTGGGCGGTAAACTGCGTCCGCTAGTTGTGTTCTGAAGTTGACCCTACCGGGTCATTATGGTATACAAACAATCACACTCGAACACAGGACGAAACGTTCTGAAGTTGACCCTACCGGGTCATTATGGTATAAAGAAAAAGCAGACCGCAGAAAAGGACAGTTTGTTCTGAAGTTGACCCTACCGGGTCATTATGGTATAAAGTAGAAAGGAGGAGGCGTGAAAGAGAACGAGTTCTGAAGTTGACCCTACCGGGTCATTATGGTATAATGCGCGCATGGCAGATTGCACAAGACTCGCAGTTCTGAAGTTGACCCTACCGGGTCATTATGGTATAGCCGTCCATTCCGTCAGCCATTGCCGACAAGCGTTCTGAAGTTGACCCTACCGGGTCATTATGGTATAGATATAATCTTTTTTAAGCTGCAGGAATATCGTTCTGAAGTTGACCCTACCGGGTCATTATGGTATAGTCCTAGCTTCTTTAATAGAGAAGGAGGAGTTGTTCTGAAGTTGACCCTACCGGGTCATTATGGTATAGTGGTGTGCTGAGCCTGCAAAACCCGCTTGAGTTCTGAAGTTGACCCTACCGGGTCATTATGGTATAGTGATACTTCTCTTACTCCTATGTTGAAGCAGTTCTGAAGTTGACCCTACCGGGTCATTATGGTATAAATCACCATTTGCATCTGCGAGAGGTGCTAGGTTCTGAAGTTGACCCTACCGGGTCATTATGGTATATTTGTCCTTATTGGGCTTTGTTGGCTTTATCCGTTCTGAAGTTGACCCTACCGGGTCATTATGGTATACAAGAGCATCCAAGAGGTAGAACATAAACATCTTGGATGCTCTGCTGTTTTCATGAACAGGAAATTTGGGGGTGGTTTTGCCTACCAGAAAAGGATGAAGTTGGGGAAGGGACGGGGCTGTGGCGTTTCTGATTCGCCCAGCAGAACAACCTGTTGTTCCCAGACGGAGCGTTCCATGGGGATGAGGCGTATATCACCCTGCGGAACCTGTGCCGCAACGCGGCGCATATAGCGAATGACGCGGTCGATTTCGTGATCCTCGCCCTCGAAGAGATAGAGGCTGTACTGGACGCGCTTGCCGCCCAGAGCCTCGAATTCCTTGCGGAGGAGGGTCTGGTGCCTGGTTTCGGGCACATCATAAGCAAGCATCACGAGCATGAAGCACGAAGGGGTGGAAAAGGGTGGTATTCTGGGCGAGCAGGGCGCGGGCGAAGGATTCTACATGAAGCCGCAGAATGGTGCGCAGGCGGAATCGTTTGCCGGAATAGCACCAGAATGACTCCAGCATTTCCGCAAAGCGTCCGGCCATTTTGCGGGTGTCGTGCATTTCGTCCAGATAGCGCATGACGGTGATTTCCACGCAGCAGCGGAAGGGTTCGATGAGGTCGCAGGCGAGGCTGGGGCGGCTGCGGCGGAGTTTGTGAATGATGCCGATGCCGGGTTCAATGCCGGAGGCAATGCACTGCCATTCCAAGGCATGGTAGAGGAAGCCGTAGCCATAGTTAAGCGCCACATTGAGCGGGGCCTGGGCCTGGCGCTTTTCGCGGGTGAAGAGGTCCTGCGAGGCGGCGCGGAAATAGCGAGCCCAGAAGAAGCGGGCCCACTTGGCCTCCAGGCGCAGGATGCGGTTGAAGGAATTGGATGCCAGTTTGGGCAGTGGAGACAGGGTGGGATCCAGCGCGCGGATGAGGGTATGCTGGTTCTGCACCTTGGTGAGCAGCAAATCTGAAGCCAGCTGGGTGGCCTGCCGGGGTTTGAGGGTGCAGAGCCGGTAAGTGGCATCCGGGTTCACGTAGCGGCAGCGGGGGAGGAGGGAAGCGGTGTCCCACTTGCCGGTGGCGGTATTCCACCGGGCCATGATGACCGGGCATTGCTGCGCGATGGAACAGAGGGCCGCCTGGCTCCACCGTGCGTGTGAAGCCAGGCATTGCAGGGAACCCAGTACCTGCAGGGCAATTCTGCGTTCGCCATTATACAGTAACCCATCTCTGATTCGCAAATCAGCTGATTCGTCCATCAGGATGAGGTGGTGTATCATACAGGCTGATCCAGGAGAAACACTCTTGCTTGTTCTTCTGCGGCAGGTAGATTCAGAAGTTCAGCGAGTTCGTTGACGTTGCAAATGGTTCTGACTTTTCTATCTTTGTGTGTTAAACATTTGATCTCTACAACCAAATCGCTGCGCACGGCTGATACTCTGCCCCATGTTGTGATGGGGGTCGGGTGGTTTAGGATGTCGAAATGCTTGTCTTTTAACCGCAATTTTTCAACGTATTTGTCATTCCGGTGAAAGTTAAGGTTAAATGTATCTCCTTTCCTGAATGTTCCAACCAGGACGGCATGTGGTGGCAGGATACCGCAAATCATCTCATGCAGGTCGCGGGCCTTATTTTTTGTCAGAATATCGAGCAGGTACTGGGGGGCACCCTTAGTGCCGCGCCAGGGGAGGCCCATGCGCTGGAGACCATCCAGCACAGCCTTGGTGGGGATGATTCGCCTATAATAAGCCCAGCATTTCTTCTTTGCATTCCAACCGAGCCAGAGTTCCAGGCGGTCGTTGGAGGCGGCGAGGCTGCGGAGCTGGTGGAACTTGCCGGATTCAGTAATGAGTCCATTCCACCCGATGGGGGATTTGTCTATGTTGCCCTTGCTGCCGAACTTCCAGATATTGCGCACCGGGGTACCGTTGAGCAGGCGGAGAGGCAGGGCTGCCGTGGAGGTGTCTGCCTTGGTGGCAGCCTGGCAGGCAAGGAGCCACTGATTGATGGCGGAGTCACTGGGAATATCCTTGGCGGGGATACCCATTTTCTCCAGCGTGCTGCGGAGCTCGGCAGGTTTGATATCCGGGGTGAGCGGGGTGCGCTGGTGGGTCATTCCCTTCTCGTCGACGCTCCAGAATGTGCTGTCGCCAAGCGATTTATGCTTGCTGGTGCTGCTTTGTTTCTCGATGGGGCAGGTGGAGCCATCGTTCCACATTTTCTGGAAATCGGGCAGGGGAAGCCCCTGAATGCACATGAGCCTGCGGTCACCCTTGTGTGTTTTCTCAGTCTCGAAGATGCCCTTGTAGCGGATATCGTTGAGCCCTTCCGGCGGGAGGCAGGACATGACGGCGGCATCGAGCCGGTGGTGGAGGTTGTTGGAGCGGTCCTTTTTGTATTCCGGCCAGAGCCAGCTGCGGCGGGCAGCCGCGGTGTACACGCCGCAAGGGTTACCGATGCGGCAGCGGAGCTGCTCCTCATCGCCGCTGATACCGAGCCACACCGCGAGTGCGGTGCGCAGCTCACGGGCAAGCTGGGCTGTGCGGGTCAGGTTGTTGAAATTCGGGAAATTGAGGGAATCATGTGAGAAGAGTTCCCGCTTCTTATCGTTCCAGCTGAAGGATTTGATAGTTTTGAGGATATCTTCCCAGCTCTGCCAGCTGGGGAGATTGGCAGCAGCGGCTTCTACGGGGGTGCGGTTGCCCATAGCGGCGTTGACTTGACGGGTGGTGAGTACCAGATTTTCGACCATGTAGAGGCCACCGCGGGCATCGGGGTAGATGTGGGCCAGTTCTAGCTCTCCGGAGAAGAGGTCGGAGGGTTTGAGTTCCTGCCCGGTGAAGGGGCAGATGGCTGGTTTGTTGGGCGAGCCTCCCTGCTCGGCAAAGAGGCGCATGCGCATGAAGTCGGCGTTGCTGGCATTCTGCCTGTTGTAGGCCTTGGCCTGCTTTTCTCGGCGGGCGCGGTTTTCCTTCTGCTCCTTTTCGATTTCTGCTTTCTTGTCCTGATTGGTAGCGGCGTTCCTGACTGTCTCTATGATGCAGTAGTCCGGCACCAGTTTGCCGCCCAGCTTGTCGGCCAGGTCTTTTTCGAAGATGCGCTGCAGAATACCACGGGTGATCAGCGCATCGGCAGTGGTTCTGCTGCCGTCTGCATTATTGCGGGTTACGGCTTTGCGTGTACCCAGCAGGCTTTGTACCTGGGGATAGATGCCGCTTTCAGTCGGCATGTTTTTGCGGTAGATGTAGAGTCCGCTGTTCTGCTTCCATTGCTCCATGGATTCCGGTGCGAAACAGGTGCCGCTCTGCGTGGCTGCTTCATACATCTTCTGCGCGGCAGCAGCCGACATGCCGGCCCGGCCCTTGCGTGCTACCATGGTGGGGGTGACGATGTCCTTCAGCTGCTCAATCTGACCTTTATTCCATTCGCCGGTGCTGAGACTGAGGTTTTCGGACTTCAATGCGCTTTCCAGCAGCTTTTTGGCATCGCTCCATTTACTTATTCCTGCCTCCATGGCATCGAACAGCGCCTTGACAGCGCATTCCGGCAGTCTGACTCTGCCGTAGGGGATTTTGCCGGCTTTGAGGTCAAATTTACGTACCGAAAGGAAATCCACCAGTGCCCAGCGGCGGTATTCAAGATGCCCGGCGGTGCAGCATTTACCTGCCGGCAGGTTGAGCCAGACGCAGTAGGGGCAATTCTTCACCTTGCGCTCAAAAATTTGCTTTGCTTCTGTCGGCGTTTTGCGGTTATACAGGAAAATAGCCTGTTTTTTTTCAGCTGGGGTGTTGTTCGGGCAAAAGAGTGCGGCGGTGAAGCCTTCCGCATCATCAATCAGGTGGCTGTGGCGGGAGATGATGGTTTCCAGATGGTCGCGGACATGAGCCCGGGGGTAGTTGAACCCGCGTGCTTTGCGGTCGTTGAGCTTCTTGTGGGCGTAGGCCTCGAGCATGGTGGAGATGCCTTCCTGAGCTGCTTTCTGATGCCGCTCTTCCACTAGTTTTTTCCAGGCTTCCTGTTTGTCTTCCTTTTCGGTGAGCGAGTCGGTCAGGCTGATGAGGTAGTCGCGCATCTGGGCATCGACAAAGGCGGAGCGAATCCATTTGTCTGCGGCCTTGATATCGAGTTCTGCACCCCAGGGGTATTCGCCGGTGGAGTCATCATCCATGGCGAAGTAGTCATAGCCACGGCGCAGCACGCAGGAGCGGATGCAGATGGAGAGCGCCTCGCGCGAGGCGAGTGTCTTGGTGATAGCGCGGTGGCGGAGCTTGAACGGGTCGCTGCTGGCCATGACATCATCGCTCACCCAAGGGAGTCCATGCCTGGCGAACAGAGCCTGGAGCCGGCGCATGCGGGTGCGACGGTTCTTGCGGGCATGGCGGGATGCGCGGAAAGCCCGGCGGGTGGCCAGGGCCTGTGCCTCCGGCAGGTCAACGAGCAGAGTCTTGCAGTAGAGCAGGTCTGTGCCCTTGCGCACTGCGATGCCAATACCCTCGATGCCGATGTCAATGCCCAGGCTTACGGTGTCGGGTGCATAGAAATCGTGGCCGCTCCAGTATGTGAGGGCGTTCTGGCGCAATGTCTGCAGAGAGTCAGGGAAGTCAGTCATAGTCAAGAGGGGAGAAATGGGGGTGTTGTTGATGATATTGGGTAGCGTGTAAGCCGATTGTGAACTAACATTCTACAATCTATGTGCCGGGAGTCAATGAAATAGTGCCTTGATTGCGGTAAAAAAATCTAACATTATTTTTTTCTTGCAAGCCCACAGGAGGAGTGCTAAAGTGATGTCACTTCAGAACCAGCACTCGTGAGAACACTAGCGTAGGAGAGCGCGTTTTCACGGTTATAGTGTGACTCCATACATACCCCCGCTGAATCAGCGGGGGTTAATTTTTTGTGATGGCCGGAGGGGGGCTCAGAGAGCTGCCGGGAGGTGGCGGATGTATTCGGTGATGCCGTTGAGGAGCATTTGCACGGCCAGCAGAATCAGCAGTGTGCCCATGAGGCGGGTGAGGGCGAGGGTGCCTTTTTCGCCCATGAGGTCGAGCAGTTTGTCGGAGATGCCGAGGAAGACGGCAGAGCAGATCCAGGCCAGGAAGATGGAGAGGAAGCCTTCTGTTTTTTGCAGGGGAGTGGTGGCCAGGGCCGCCTGCATCATGACCACGGAGATGGCAGCGGGCCCCACGATGATGGGCACGGTGACGGGGACGAGCAGGGGTTCGGTCATGGTGAAGTTCTGGTGCGGGCTCCGCTTGGTGGGGAACACCATGCCCACCGCAATGATGAACAGCATGATACCCCCGCTTAGATTCAGCGAACTGCTGCTGATTCCCATCCACCCCAGCAGCGGCTTGCCCAGAAAATAGAAGAACAACAGCAGCACCAGCACAAAGCACAACTCCCGCACCAGCACCGGCCGCCGCCGGTGCTCCGGCAGTTGCTGCATCAGCCCCTTCAGTATCGGCGCATTCCCCGGTGCATCCATCACCAGAAACAATGCCCCCGCCGCCGCGATGATATGATTCCAATCCATATAATTTTTGTATCCTTTCTATCTGCGCCCAACATACCCCTTCTCCCCACCCATGTCAACTTCTCTTTGCGTATGGTGCGGAAAATGCAGACCAATGGGTTCACTTCCGCATATGATGCCACTCGTTGATGCCAGTGTTACTGAATGGCGGGGTATCAGGGCCAATGTGTATTATGTGCGTGTTCATGTGCCTCTTGTTGATGTTGCTAGTCAACGCGTTTTCAAGGTTATAGTGTGACTCTATACATACCCCCGCTGAATCAGTGGGGGTTAATTTTTTTACGACTTTGCGAAAAAAAGTGAAAAAATTTCAAAAAACGCTTGACAACGGTTAGGTGTGTGCTAAATTGGCCGTGCATTCGTTTGATTTGAGGACGAGATATTGCGGAAGGAATTACCCTATTACTCCCTAACAACTACCAAAGACTTTTGTCGGATGAATGTTCGCTTTGTGGGCATTGGACTCTTGTGCAGAGTGGGCAATGAGCAGAGCAGAATGAAGACTCTTGCAGCAAAATAAGTGAGTCGTGGGTTCGAATCCCATCATCCGCCCTATCTCCGGATAACCAAATGGCGGATGTAGCTCAGATGGTAGAGCCGCTGAAATATATGACGAGTCTTGCCCAATCCCTATACCTGCTGAATAAGGATACAAACAGCAATAAGACTGCCGACCCGGGTTCGTAGCACCTGAAAACTCTGGCAGCTGGCATAGCTGCCGTGTGTCCTGGCTTAGTGGGTATTCAATAAATCGGCGAGCAAAGGCTCCAACTGCAATTCCGAGATATCCTCTTACCGGTTACCCTGAGTGGCCGGGCTGAACCGGGGCGGAGAAATCCTACCGGGTCTTATGGAAAACCAGGTGAGTCTTGTCGCCAGCTTCACGGCAGATAGCTGAAAGGTACCCCTCCAGCAATCGTAGAAACATGCATCGGAATTTGAATCTGTAAGCAGATTCATGTGCGTCAGGCACAGAGTGTCTTGTGTTATCTGCTCCCCTACATTCCAAAGACTCAGACAGCAACTCATACCGAGATTGAGGGTTCGAATCCCTCCCCAACCCCGCACATACCCGATTATATGGGTTGGGCGTAGCTCTGTGGAAGAGCCAAAAACAATGAGTCTTGATACAACCCTCCCTTATCCCGCTAACCCTTAACCTCTCTTGCCGCGAAAGCGGCGGAGAGCCCCGGTAACAAAGACTTCAACAGCAATCAAAGCCTGGTCATGGGTTCGAATCCCATCTTCCGCGGAAACGCGGGTAGTAGCTCAGCTGGCAGAGCAGCGAACATATACGGAGTCTTGTCACCGCTTCCCCAAAAGCAGAAAGACACACACAGCAATCATTCCTCTGAAAAAGGCACTGTTTGTTAAATAGTTGAATGGGGCTATGCTCTTTATGAGTGTACCCCTGTGTCTTGGCGATTTGTTTCTCATCTGAGGATGTGGCCCCACTACCGAGCAAGCGGAAGGGTCCTGCTGTGAAGCAGCGCCCGAGCCAGTAAGATAGGCGGATGATATTTCCAGAAGAAAGCGGATTTGCCTGCAACTACCAGTACATATAACCTATTAAAATAACAATATCATCATGACCGATAATTCTTTATTTGCCGCCATGAAGGCGTGCGACAATACGACGCAGACCACCAACGGCATGACCGCCTGCCGTTCCACGCTTTCGGCGCTGCTGGATTTATTCATGGGCGGTGCATCGCTGCGCAAGACCCCGGAGCAGGTGCCGCAGGCGGTGCGCGCCGCTTATCTGGAGGATAAGCTGGGCACGCTGCGCTGCCTGTTCTACCTGCGCGATATCCGCGGCAACGGCGGGCAGGGGGAGCGTGCGGTGTTTCGCGCGGGGCTCCGCACGGTGGCGGAGCTGGATACGGAGCTTTTTGTGCGCAGCGGGGTGATTAATCTGATTCCGTTCTACGGCCGCTGGGATGACCTTTTCTGTCTGCTGGATGTGAGCCGCGAGCTGGATGCAGCGGTGTTTTCCCTGGTGGCAAAGCAGCTGCAGGCAGACTGCACGGCGCTGGCAGAGCAGGGGGATAAGGCGGAGGTTTCGCTGCTGGCCAAGTGGCTGCCTTCGTGCAATACGTCCTCTGCCACCACGCGTGCCCTGGCAAAGCGGATTTACCGCGCCCTGGGATTCAGCGAGAAGGTGTACCGCCAGGTGCTCACCGCCCTGCGCCGCCGGATTGATGTGCTGGAGACGCGCCTGACCCGCCGCGATTATACCTTCAACTACAGCGCGGTGCCCTCCAATGCGGGCTTGAAGTACCGCAAGGCTTTCATGCGGAATGATGGCGAGCGCTACAGGGCCTATGTGGAGTCGCTGCACAATGTGCTTTGTGTGCAGAACTGCGTTGTGGAGGAGGTGAAGGTGAACGTGGGCACGCTGTATCCCTACGATATCATGAATAAGTTCCGCTACGGCAGGATGGATGCCACGGAGTGCCTGCAGCTGGATAATATGTGGCGCTCTCTGCCGGATTATTTCGGCGAGGCGGCAGGTGCCAACTGGCTGGCGGTGGTGGATGTTTCCGGCTCCATGACCTGTGGTGGCTCGCCTTACCCCATTGATGTGGCAATGTCGCTGGGGCTGTATGTGGCGGAGCGGAATACGGGTATCTTCAAGGACAAGATGATTACTTTCTCTGCGGAGCCGCAGCTGGTGGAGGTGGATCCTGCCTGGCCGCTGAAGCAGAAGGTGGAGTATATGCTGGACATGGATTGGGGGATGAACACCAATCTGGAGGCTGTGTTCCGCCTGGTGCTGGATGCCGCGGTGAAGGCTGAGCTGCCGGCGGAGCAGATGCCGCAGAGCATCGTCATCATTTCCGATATGCAGTTCGACAGCTGCGTGTATGGTGCGGGAAATCCCTCGGCTTACGAGATGATTCGCCAGCGTTATGAGGCCGCGGGCTATGCTGTGCCCCGCCTGGTGTTCTGGAATGTGGCGCAGCGCGACTATGGCAATGTGCCGGTGCGCTACGACCAGCAGGGCACCATGCTGGTGGGTGGCTGCAAGCCCGGCATGTTCGAGCAGCTGCTTTCCGGCATGTCCCCGAAGGATTTCATGCTCTCGGTGCTCAATTCGGAGCGCTATCAGCCTGTTGCCCTGGCATAGGTAATTCTGCAATAAGTCACAAGCCCATTCCCCGATGCTAATCTGCTCCCCTGGTTGTATTCTCTGCAGCCAGGGGAGTATTTTTGATGTGGTGTATGGTTGTTTCGGCTCAAAATGGGGCTGGACCCGGCTCATTTTGAGACGAAAGGGAGATGCGACGTGAGACTTGTGGTTTTCGGGGCACGGGACTTCAGTCCCGATTACGCATGCTTTGATTTACGGGACTAAAGTCCCGTGCTTCGATTCACAAAATCCCTGCATGTTAATTTCGCTCGTGGGCTCTTTCAGGGAGACTGGGTCAGGGGGACGTTCACATACGCGCGCGTGCGCGTGAATAGATTTGTAGATTATCTGCTCTGCGAGCAGAGAGAATTTCCACTAGAGCGGAGAGAATTTCGCGGGCGGTGCCTGCGAGATGAATTACTTCGTACCTCGTAACTCGTATTTCGTACTTCCCTTTGTCTTGCGTGTGTGGTAGAATGCAGTGCATGGCAAATGCTTTGTTGACAGTGCGTGGGTTGCGACGTGCGTTCGGCGAGGTTCAGGCGGTGCGCGATGTGTCGTTTGAGCTGGAGCGGGGGCAGTCGGTGGGTGTGATAGGCGCGAATGGCGCGGGTAAGACGACGATGATGCGGATTCTGGTGGGGCTGGATTTGCAGGATGCGGGCAGCATCTGCATAGATGGCGTGGCGATGGAGAAGGAGCCGCAGCTGCTGCGCGGGCGCATCGGCTGGATGCCGGATGCTTTTAACCCGCCGGCGAATACGACGGTGTGGGAGTATGTGGATTTCTTTGCGCGGGCGTTCGGGCTGCGCGGGGAGAAGCGCGATGCGGAGGTGGAGCGGGTGCTGGAGTTCTGCGGGCTGAAGGAGCTGCAGGAGCGCCGCGTGGATAAGCTTTCGAAGGGTGAGCAGCAGCGGGCGAATATGGCTCGCATGCTGATTGGTGACCCGGAGCTGGTGGTGATGGATGAGCCGGCGGCGGGGCTTGGCCCGCGCGCGCGGCTGGAGTTCAAGCACTGCGTGCGCGAGCTGGTGCGGCAGGGGAAGACGCTCTTGATTTCCTCGCACATTATCTCGGAGCTGGCGGAGATGTGCGATTCGTTCATTCTGATGGACAAGGGGCAGGTGCTGCGCCACGAGGGCTGCGAGGAGATGCGCGCGGCGGGCACGGCGCAGCAGCTGGTGTATGAGTTCCGCCTGGCGGATAACGGGGCAGGGAAGCTGCAGCTGGCGCTGCAGGAGCTGCCGGAGTGGACTCAGGTGGAGCTGCTGGCGCCGGATGCGGTGCGGGCGGTGTATACTGGTGCGGTGGGTGAGCCGCTGGCGCTGCAGTTGCGCGCGCTGGCTGCGGAGCATCTGCTGGTGCAGGCTGCTGCCGGGCAGGTTTCGCTGGAACAGACGGTTATTGATTTGATGAACGGCCATGAATAAGAATTATAAGGATAGTATTCCGGATTGGGTGCCGCCGGCGCTGGTGAAGGACTGGCGGCAGATGCTGCGCTCTCCGCTCTTTATGCTGGGTCTGCTGGCGATGTGTCTGCTGAGTCTGCTCTTCCTGGTGCCGATGCGCGAGGGGATGGACAGGTTCAGCTACGGCCCGTTTATTATGCTGGGTACGCTGGTGCTGTGTGTGATGGTGCCGGCGCGCGTGGGGATGATGGTGGAGACGGAGACGCGGAATCCCGGTACGAATTTTATTCGCCTCACGCCGCTGAGTTCGTGGCAGGTGGTGCGGGGTATCTGGCTTTCCGGTGCGGTGCAGGTGGTGCTGCTGGCGCTGCTGGTGCTGCCGCTGGTGGCACTGCGGGTGCGGATGGCTCCGCAGCCGATGATGCTGGACCACGCGGTGTGGCACCTGATGCTGCTGGTGCTGCTGGTGGTGCAGGGGTGGACGGCGGTGGCGCTGGCGCAGGCCACGGTGGCGCTGCCGGCGGTGCTGCGTGTGGTGGGGCTGCTGGTGCTGCTGTCTGTGGTGTCCGGGGTCGATAGCTCGATGCTGAATCATCTGCAGGATGGGACGAAGGATTTCCTGCTTGTGTTTGTGGTGGTGCTGGTGGCGCACGGGGTGATGCTGCTGACGCTGCTGGCTGAGGCCCGGCGGCAGTATGCGCACCCGGCTGAGCGCTGCATGACGGCGGTGCGCGGGTGCAGTGCGCTGGCGCTGGTGGTGTATGCCCTGGTGCTGCTGCTGGTCTGGCTGGGGCTGCCGCAGGAGGTTGCTGCCGGGCGTACGATGCTGGAGCAGACGGGTACCTGGGCCATGGGCTTTGTGCTGCTGGTGGCGGTGTGGAATGTGCTGCACCCGGTGGGTGGCAGCCACCGCGGACTGCTGATTTCCGGTAGTTCGGGGCTGTGGGGCGGTGTGGTGTGGCTTACGGTGGCGGTGGGGCTGTGCGTTCTGCTGAGCGTGGCGGAGGCCCTGGCATCGCATGGGCATCTGGAGTCGACGATGCCGTGGGGGCGGATAAGGCCGCTGGAGGAGACTCTTCTGCTGCAGGGCTATACCTGGCTGACGGTTCTGACCGGGCTGCTGGCCGCTCTGCTGGTGAGCCAGCTTTCCCGCCGCCACAGTGCTACTCTGTTTGTGGTGGTGCTGCTGATTGGCCTTATCATGGGGCTTTCTGCGGATAGTGGGCTCGGGGTGGCTGCGATGCTGCCGATTCCCTGCTGGAAATATGTGGTGGAGCGGATGGGGTTGAGCATTGGCCTGGCTGACGGGATGCAGCAAATAATGGTGCTTTTCTCAGGGGTGCAGCTGGTCTGGCTGGGTATGCTGCTGGGTGGGTTCTACTTCATCACCCACCGCAAATAAAGACCGGAATTCTGCCACCGGGCTGCTTTTCTGCTGCTGATTTTTCCCCGGAATGGGGGCTGAACGGGGCCGCCTGCAACTCAGCAGGCGGCTCTTTTGTGCCCCGTCAGAGGTGCTGTACGGGGAAATTTCTCTGTCATGTTCTGCAAAATTATAATTTTTTTCCGAATTCGGGGAACCGTGGCAAATGGGGGATTTTCCGGGTGCAAAAATTCGAAAAATTCGTTGAAAATTCACAGAAAAGGCTTGCATTGTGGGAAATTTGGAGTAGAATACTCCGACCCGCGGACTGTACAGGGATGTACTGTCCACTGGTCACTATCGGGTAATCCGGTGATGTGAAAAACCGAGTTCCTCAAGGGATGAGGAATGGGTGACACAAGCCGTAAAACCTTGAAAAACAAAATCATAAATAAGTAACATGCCGACTATTAATCAGCTCGTCCGCAAGGGACGTACAGTACCGGAAGAGAAGTCGAAGTCTCGCGCTCTTCACAGCTGCCCGCAGCGCCGTGGCGTTTGCCTGCAGGTGATGACCCGTACCCCGAAGAAGCCGAACTCCGCTCTTCGTAAAGTTGCTAAGGTTCGCCTTACCAACGGTGAAGAAGTGATCGCCTACATCGGTGGTGAAGGCCACAACCTCCAGGAGCACTCCATCGTGCTTGTGCGTGGTGGTCGTGTGAAGGACCTTCCCGGTGTTCGTTATCATATCGTTCGTGGTGCTCTT
>JAZQVE010000087.1:0-2258 GCA_045631705.1 Akkermansia sp.
GCCGATTACGCCGAAAGCCCGGAGGACTTCATCCATAAAATGAAAATCGCCCTTAAAGAGTGCCACGAATGTGAATTCTGGCTTATTGTTCTTGCAGAATCATGCCCTGAGCTGGCGGATGAAGCAGCTCACTTGCGCCAGAAAGCCGGCAGCATTCGCCGCATGCTTATCTCATCTATTACCACTCTCCAGAAAAAGCAAAAGAAATAATCTATTGCTTACGCTCAGATAATAGTGAACCACCATTCTGTCCCGCTGCCAGCGGGGCAATTTCACCAGTCAAAGACTGATTTCACTGGATTTCCAATCCTATTTCACACGGACTCTGCCCGTATTTCACCTCATCGTTACCACTTGCGGTGGCAGTGAAATGCGGCACTCCGCGTGAAATTATCTCTTCGATAGTGAAATAGGCCTGCTGGCCTGTGAAATTGCCTCCTTTGCAGGTGGCAGTGCGGGTTACCAGCGTGCCTTATTGAACTTCGCGACCTCGCGCTGCACCTCGCGCATTTCAGCGCGGGCTTTGAGGTCATAGCGCTGGTCACGGTGGGTCTTGCCGCGACCGGTGCCGATTTCGGCCTTCACCTTGCCATTCTTCCAGTACAAGCGCAGGAGGGGGAGGGCAAAGCCTTTCTGAGCCTGCTGGATTTCCAGCTTCAGAATCTCGCGCTTGTGCATAAGCAGACGCCGCGGACGCTTAGCCTCGTGCTGAAACCACTTGCCGGCGGTTTCCCAGGGCTGCACATCGCAGCCATACAGGAAAAGCTGCCCCTTCTCTACTCGGGCGAAGGAATCGGCCACGTTCACCTTGCCGGCACGAATGGATTTCACCTCGGTGCCGCGCAGTTCGATGCCGCATTCGTGGCGGCTCATGATTTCATAATCACGGCCTGCTTTCTTGTTACTGGCGATGAGGTTGTTCTGCGGGGCGGGTTTCTTGGCCATATGCTGAGGTGGGTTGGATGGGTGTTGGGAAGAAAAACGGGCGACCCGGCGCTGCCGTTCAGGGGAGCTTGCCGGGTCGCGCAGAAAGACGATTTCGCTGAATCTTTACAGATCCGGAGTGATGGTCAGGGTATCCGGCTCGGAGGGAACGGACTGTGCCAGTTCAGCCACGGGGTTGGAGTCCTGAGCCTCGCCACGGCTGGCGGCAAATTCCTCGGGAGTCATCTCGCGCCAGGTAATCTTGCCCTCGATAATCTCCGTGAGAGCGATATCACCGCACTGCATTTCCGGAGTGGTGACAATGTAGGGGTCAGAACCGTGGTTAAGCTGCTGCACGCGCTTGGAAACGATATTGACCAGAAGCTGGTTGTCGCCTACGATCTGAGCGGCCTTTTCGATAAGTTCAACGTTCATGGGAGATAAAAATGGTGATACCCCGCTCCTGCGGGTTCGGCATTGTACAACGTAAAGCCACAGGATGCAAGCCTATATTCGCGTCAGCAGCACAATAAAAGCCCCGGAATACCACATTTTTGCTTGTCAACGCTGCCCATGGCAGGTAGGATAGCACCATGTAGATAGCGCCGGCACTCCCTCCGGCATGTTAACAGTTAAAATCCCCATCTGAGTATATATGGCTAATTTGAACAAGGTAATGATCATCGGCAACCTGACCGCTGATCCTGAAGTGCGCACCACCCCGCGCGGCAACACGGTGGCAGAGCTCCGCCTGGCTGTGAACCGCGTAAGCAGTGGCCCCAACGAAGGCGAACGCCGCGAGGAAACCACCTTCCTGGATGTGACCTGCTGGGGTCGCACTGCCGAAATCGCCGGCCAGTATCTGGCCAAGGGTCGTCCCGTCTTCATCGAAGGCCGCCTGCAGCAAGATACCTGGGAAGACAAGCAGACAGGCCAGAAACGCAGCAAGATCCGCATCGTGGCGGAGAACATGCAGCTGCTCGGCGGCCGCGAAGGCGGTGCCCCGGCCCAGAGCGGTGGCTACCAGCAGCGCTCCAGCAACTACAGCAATGGCGGTGGCTATAACAATGGCGGTGGCCAGGGTGGCTACAACAACGGCGGCAACTACGGCGGCGGCGGTTACAGCAATGGCGGCGGCTACTCCAACGGTGGCTACCAGCAGCAGCGCCCCCAGCAGCAGACCCCGCCTCCTCCCATGCCCGCTGAGGAGGACGACGACATCCCGTTCTAAAATCCGAGCGACAGCGAGGATATCGTTACAAAGTGATTTCGCCCAGCCCCGTCAGGGGCTGGGTTTTGTTTTTACCGGAAACAGCTTTGTCTGCCGGATTTCC
>JAZQVE010000088.1:0-19883 GCA_045631705.1 Akkermansia sp.
AATTTCCAGGTGCGCATCTACCCCGGCGGCGGCATCGACCTGGACCGCATGGATAAGGCAATTATCACCATGATTCTGTATGAACTGGTGCTGCGGGATATGGATCCAGGTGCGTATCCGGAAACCATGGGACTGCCGGACTGGCTGGTGGCGGGTGTGCAGCAGGCGGTGCTGTGGAAAACCAAACGCGTGGAGCGCCGGATTTACCAGGAGTTATTCGAGCGGGCAGAGATGCTCTCCCCGCAGGAGATGATTTCCATTGAAAAACCGGACAAGCTGGATGCCACAAGCCGCCAGGTATACGAGGTTTCCTGCGGGGTGCTGATGATGAGTCTCATCGACCGCGAAGGCGGGCTGGACCAGCTGAAGAACCTGCTTTCCAATGCCGCCACGGCGGATTCCTCCCCCGTGGAGACGATTACCGAGCATTTCCACGAGCTGGGGGTGGACAGCAGCCTGCTGAACAAGTGGTGGGCCATTGAGCTGGCGCACCTGGCCCTGCCCCGCGCCTCAGAGGCCATTTCCCCGCTGGAGACGGAGAAGTTGCTGCAGGAGGCGCTCACCATCATGTATTTTGACCCGGAAACCGAGGTGCCGCGCCCGGTTTCCATGGACGATGCCTATGCCCTGGTGGAGCTGCCGAACTGGCGCAAGCTGGTGCAGCCGGGCATAGCGCGGCTGGTATCGCTGAGCCACACCTGCTTTCCCGGCTACCGCTCCATCATCACCGAGTATTGCCGGGTCATTGGCCAGCTGGCCGAAGGCGCACACGCAGATGATGTGCAGAACAGCCTGGGGCCGCTGCAGGAACTGCGCCGCGCCTACTACTCTGCCGCGCTGCGTGGCCGCGATTACCTGGACTGGTTTGAAATCACCTTCACCGGCAAGGAACACGGCCGCAGTTTCGATTCCTACCTGGAAACCATGCAGATGCTGCGCAGCGAAGCCCCCGGCCCGGATACTGCCATGAGCCGCTATCTGGATGACATCGAGGCCCTTTACTGCCAGAAGGAAGGTGCGCCCCTGCCCGATTCGCTGCGCAAAGCTGCCCGCCAGAACCGAAAGGACAAAAAGAAATGAGCCGCACACCCACCCCCACCACCCCGCCGGACATGGCGGAAGAACTGCTCTGCCACAGCGAAGGTTTTGCCCGCGTGTGCGGTATCGATGAAGCCGGTCGCGGCCCGCTGGCCGGGCCGGTGGTGGCTGCAGCCGTCATTCTGCCGGAGGGATACGAACTGCCGGGGCTGAATGATTCCAAGAAGCTGACGGCCCGGAAGCGCGAGGCGCTGTACGAGGCGCTCATGGCGGATAAGGCCGTGCAGAAGTGCATAGCCCAGGCCACGGTGGAGGAAATTGACGAGCTGAATATCCTGCGTGCCACGCATCTGGCCATGCGCCGCGCGGCAGAAGGACTGCCCGGTGGGGTGGATTTCTGCCTCATCGACGGCCTGCCCGTGCCGGGATTTCCGCTGCCGAGCCGCAGCATCGTGAAGGGCGACGCCCGCTGCCTGAGCATCGCCGCTGCCAGTATTCTGGCCAAGGTGTGGCGCGACCACTACATGCAGGAGCTGCACCGCCAGCACCCGGAATACGGCTTTGACCGCCACGCCGGCTACGGCACGAAGGCACACATGCAAGCACTTCGAGAACATGGAGTTACGATACACCATCGCCGCACGTTTGCACCTGTTACACAGCTGGAACTGCCCCTGGGCTGACGGCACACGCCCCAAGGGAGCCTACCTGGGCGAATATGGAGAGCTGGTGGCGGAATCCTGGCTGAGGGCTCAGGGCTACAAGATTCTGCGCCGCCGGTTCCGCCTGGGCGCCAGTGGCGAGGTCGATATCATCTGCCGCAAAGGCGACCTGCTGGTATTCGTGGAGGTGAAGAGTGCGCTGCACAGCGGCTCCGGGCGCCCGGCACGCCGCATCAACGAGCACAAGCGGCGCATGATCCGCAACATGGCGCAGCTGTGGCTGCGGCGGCTGGAGCGCCCCGTCCCCAGCCGCCTGGATATCATCGAGGTGCTGCTGCCACCCGGCAAACCACCGCAGGTCAACCACATCCCCGCCGCCTTCGCCCTCAACCTTCACTGAATCTGTGATTCAGTGAAGGTTGAATGATTAGGGATTAAGGATTAATTGAAATACAGGCGGGCGTTCCTCCCGCAGAATTTATCACTATTCATTATTCACTCCTCAGGGGTGGCGGCAGGTGGGCAAGGAGCGCAGCCGGCATACCCGGCAGCACCGCGGGCTGAGCCTCCTTCCCAGCCTCCTCGGCCAGCATGGCCAGGCGGGTATCCTCGACCATGGCCTTGAACTTATCTGCCTGGCTGTATTCCCCGCTGGTATCACGGAAGATGCCCGCCAGCCAGCTGCGCTTCTCCTCGATGCTCAGGAATTTCTTCTTAGCCATGGATGGGGGTGTGGAAATCGAACAGGCGACGCAGGCGTTCCTTGCCAGCCGGGGCCGGCACGTAGCGCTCCGCCAGGATGCTGATGCAGCGGATTTCGCCCCGCATGCAGAGCTGGCGCAGCTGCGTGGTGCACACCGTGGGCGAAAGCCCGGTTTCGTGCGCGATGTCGTCCTTGTGCTCCAGCCCGGCAGCCACGGCCACCAGCACCAGGCGCGCGGCAGGCGATAACTCATCCCGCTGCACGCGGCTGAGGAATCGGCATGCAAAATCAATAGCTTTCATAAGGGTAACTGGCTGAGTGTTTATTCAGACTGGCTGCTCATGCTTCTGCGCCACAGGCGGTAAAGCGGGTGCGAATCGTTCGACATGTGCTGCACGGCGTTGAAATGCGCCGCCTGGGGGAGCGCGATGCGCTGGTATTCCTCGCCCAGAGCCTGGCGGGCGGTGGTACTGTTGATGAGCGGGATACAGAGTTTCCAGGCCAGGCGCAGCACCAGGGCCTCCACAAAAAGCGGCTCGAAGAGCTCCGTGTCCTCCACATCGGCAATGTAGAGCAGACGGATTTCCGGCTGGGCGCAATACACGGCCCGGCCGCGGAGGGTCCAGCTGCGGCTGTTCACCCCCAGCACGCGCAGGCAATCCGGCGGCAGGCTGTGGCGCAGGTGGCGGGTGTCATCTCCGGCGGGCTGCTCAGCGCTGGTCAGGGTGGTGCGCACGGTGGCAAAGCTCCACCGGCTGGCGCAGAGCACTTCCCGGCGCACAGGGTGGTAGTGCATGTAGCACATGCGGGACGGCAGGTTGCCGTTCGGGTTTAATGCGGGGATGGGGGATTCGCCCAGGCGGCTGAGCGCCAGGTTGCAGATATCCAGCGGGGTGAGCCGGGTGTTTTCCGGTGAGGTAGTTGACATCATAAGTTCAGGAGTACTCGTTGCGGTACGGTCTACACCATGCCACACACTGCCGGTGCTGGCAAAGCCTATGGGAGAGCGGGGGCATCTTTTCATGTGAAAACGCGTACCGACGTCTCCAATTTGCTGGTATGCGCGGGCAGCATGCACTAGAGTCCAGAGCCATGAACGCAGATGCCAGAACCCGGGCACAGGAGTATTACAGAGCAGCCGGCCGCCGGATGGAGGACGACCTGGATGCCCTGACCACGCATCCGGATGGAATCATCCTGCTCATGCCCCGGCTTGTCGCGCTGATGAAGCCGGTGCAGAGCCACCAGCCGGAGCTGTGGCCTCAGCTGGGGCACGTATTCCCCGCAGCAGATGCCTGGTATGTCCACCTGCTGGTGGGTGACCTGCAACTGGCGCGCCGGATGGCCGCAACGCTGCCTCCCCGTCAGTGGCTGTGCTTCCAGCGCGGGTTGCGCAGCACCTCAGCCCACCGCCTGGGCTGGCACGCGTTCGTTCAGAAAACACCTACTCATTAATTCATTATGGGATTCAGCAGTACCAATTACCACGCCGCCACCAACTCGATTCCTGTGGTGACGCAGAACAATGTCGAGGAATCATACAACGCGGCCCAGCAGAGCAATGCGCAGAAAAAGGGGCTCCTTTCCACGATTCTGAGCGACCACCGCCGCAAGGACGCCCGCACCACCGAGGATACAGCCAACACCACCCTGGGATGATGCAGACGATACTTGACAGCTACCAAAGTCTCAAGGCGGCACGCGCCCCCTGGGACAGCTGGTGGGATGCGCTGCGCCACTATGTGCTGCCCGACCGGCTGCACACGGAGACCGACGCTGACACCGCAGACCCACCCCCAACCCACCACCTGAGCGATACCACGGCCGTGGAGGCCTGCCAGAAACTAGCCAGCGGCCACATGAGCTACATGACGCCCAGCAATGAGCAGTGGTTCAAATGGAGCTGCCCCCTGCCCGATGCCGGTGACGAGGCGGAATCCTGGTACAACCGCTGCTCCGAGATTGCGAACCGCGAGCTGGGGCTGAGTAATTTCTACACCGAGCTGCACGAATGCTTTCTGGACCGCGTGGGGCTGGGCACGGGCAGTCTGTACTGCGGCAGCACGCGCAGCGGCAACCTGCTCTTCCGCCACATTCCCTGCGGGGAGTTTGTGTGCGCGGAAAATGATGAGCGCCAGCTGGATACCTACATGCGCGAGTTCAGTTTCACCCCGCACCAGGCAGCTGCCAAATTCGGTGCCGGGGCCCTGGGACCACGCGGGCGTGCCATGCTGGAGAAAAACCGCAACCCACATGAGGGGGAGCTGCGCTTCCTGCATGTGGTGCGCCCCCGCGCCACACGCAACCGCCGCCGCGACAATGCCCGAAACATGCCGTTTAAAAGCCTGTACTACTGTCTGGATGACCAGCGCTGCGTGCAGGAAAGCGGCTACCGCGAGATGCCCTACATGGTGACGCGGTTCCTGCGCTGGGGGGCGGGGGTGTATGGGCTTGCCCCTGCCCGTCTGGTCTATCCGGATATACGCCAGGCGCAATTCCTCAACCGCATTCTCGATATGCTGGGCGAGGTGGCAGCCTTCCCGCGCATTCTGGAGCTGGCCAACCAGGCTGGCGAGGTCGACCTGCGCGCTGGCGGCCGCACGATCATCAACCCGGAGAGTGCCAGTCTGGGATTTCCCCGCGAATGGGCCACCCAGGGGCGGTACGATGTGGGCATGGACCGCCTGCGGCAGAAGCAGGAATCCATCCGCCGCGCGTTCTTTGTGCCCATGCTGGAGCTGTGGGAGGACAGAAAGCAGCAGATGACCGCCAGCGAAGTCTACGCCCGGGAGAATGAGCGGGTGATGCAGTTCTCGCCCTCGTTCACGCTGTTTGCAAGCGATTTCCGACCGCTGATGGAGCGCGTATTTGCCCTGTTGTTCCGGATGGGACGCTTCCCGCAGCCGCCCTCCACTGTGCTGAAGGCGGACCGCAACGGCGAACCGGGTATCGAGATGCCGCAGGTGGTGTACCAGGGGCGCATTGCCATGGTAATGCGCCGCATGCAGGCAGAGGGCATTGCGCGCACGCTGCAGCGGCTGCAGCTCATGAGCGGGCTGGATGCCGGTATGCCGGACCATGTGGATCTGGACCGCACGTTCCGCATGACTGCCCGCATGGACGGCGTGCCGGAGGAGCTGCTGCGCCCGGAACTGGATGTGAAACGCCTGCGCCGCAAGCGGGCAAATGCCGAAACCCAGCAACCCCAGCCCACGATGCCATGATATACCGACGGAATCCTCAACTGGAACAGGCCCACGAGGAACGCGCCCGCCTGCTGAGGGTGTTCTCCGCACCGGAAGCGCTGCAGGTGCTGGCCGACCTGGAAAGGCGGTTCGATACCCACCTGCCCGTTTTCCAGGGAAAAGCCGGGAGCTACGACCCGCTGGACGCCATGCGCCGCGATGCGCACCGGGAAATCTTCCTAGTCATTCGCCACCAGCTGGAGCTGGCCCGGCAGGAAGCAACACATAACCAACAAGAAAACGATGGATAATACCGAAGAAAACAACGCACCCGATACGCAGGAACAGGAGGTAATGCCTACCGCCCTCATGAACGATGATGGCGCCTTCACCCCCGGCTGGTTCACCCGGTTCGATGAGCTGAAGCCCTACGCAGCCACGCTCTCCAAATTCCGCAGACCGGAAGCACTGGCCAAGAGCTACGCCAATCTGGAGAAGCTGCGCGGCTACCCGGACACGGCAGATGCGGCACGCATGGCCGCCTTCCGCGAGGCAATGGGGCTGCCCACCAGCGCCGAGGAGTTTACCATGGAGCGCCCGCAGGATACGCCGGATGAGCTGTGGAATGAGGAACTGGTGAAGCAGCTCAGCGGCGTGGCCTACGAATACGGCGTGCCGCCCAAGGCACTGGCCGCCCTGGCCGAACGCTACACCAGCGAGGGACGACGCTTCATGGAGCGCTGCCGCCTGGAGAATGAAGCAGCAATCTCCCGCGCAGATGCCGAGCTGCAGCAGAGCTGGGGCGCAGCCTATGAGGACAATATGAAAGCCATCGATGCCTTCCTGCACACCATGGGCGAACGCACCGGGGTGAATGTGCAGGAGCTGGTGGAGAATCCTGCGCTGCGTGCCAACCCGGACTTTGCCCGCCTCATGCTGGAAGCCGCGGGGCTGCTGGAGGAAGCCCCTATGCATGCCGGCAGCAAGCCGGACGACAAATCGGAGGCATACCGCATTGCCCACGACCCCGCGCACCCGCTGCACGAGGCCTACATGCGCACCAGCCACCCCCAACACCGATACGCTAACGAACAGTACGACCGGCTGGCGTTCGGGCGACGCTTCTGATTCAGGGCAGAGAGGAAACAATGTAAATCCCCCGGTTCCATGCCCAGGAACCGGGGGATTTTCTGTGAGAAGATTCAACCGACGGCATCAGCGACGGTGGCCGCCGGAATGCCTGGCGGGGCCAGAGGGACGATGGGACGCAGCGGAGCGCATACCGCCACCACTGGGGCGGGCAGCCTGAGGGCGTGCCACGTGATTCTGCACACGCTGGGCCGCCTGCGGACGCTGCACCTGGGGTCTCGAGGGGGTCTGAACCACAGGTCTGGAAACAGGACGGGACTGGACTGCAGGTCTGTTGTTTGCTGCGGGTCTGTGATTCACCGCAGGCTTGTGATTCACGGCGGGTCGATGATTCACCGCAGGTTTATGATTCACGGCGGGTCGATGATTCACCACAGGCTTATGATTCACGGCGGGTCGATGATTCACCACTGGTTTGTGATTCACCACAGGTTTGTGATTCACGGCGGGTCGATGATTCACCGCGGGCTTATGATTCACCGCGGGCTTATGGTGCACGGCAGGAGCATGCGACACATGGGGGGCATGATGCGCACCATGAGCAGGCATGCGGCCAGGATGATGACCGGCAGGATGACGCGGCGGCACACTCACACGATGCACGTGATGAGGATAATGCCAGTGGCCATGGTACCAGGAAGCCGGTGCCCAGTCCGGTACAAGACAGGCTGCAGTAATGGCCGCGATGGAGAAGATAGCCGCACCTGCCGGGGTGTAGCCATACACCGGCTGGCCGTAGTAGTAGCCGTAAATCGGGAAACCATTCGCATCATACCGGGCGTTGGTCCATGCAACAGTTGTACTCACACCAGGACCACCCACACTTACCGAAGCGCTGGTATACACGGGATAATCATACACGGCACAGGACGTAAACAGCAGAGCCACACAGCTCAGAACAGCGATATATCTTGTTTTCTTGTTCATGGTGTAAATTTGCAGACGTTACAACTTAAGCGTGTCGCACCGACGTTATTATTTCACATTTCGCCATTTTTTCAACAATAAATAATCTTGACTCTGTCAACACATGGATTTAGCATAGCGTAGTAACCCCATGTCTCAGCAGAATCCACTATTCAGCGTTGTCATCCCTGCCTACAAGGCTGCTGGCTTCATCCAGCAGACGCTGCGCAGCGTGTATGCCCAGACTGAGCAGGATTTTGAGATTATCGTGGTCAACGACGGCTCACCGGACAACACCGGTGAAGTACTCGCCCGGGAGACAGATTCCCGGCTGCGGGTCATCAACCAGGAGAACGGCGGCGAATGCGCTGCACGTAACCGCGGCATTCGGGAAGCCCGCGGCACCTATGTCGCCTTCCTCGACAGCGATGATGCCTGGCTGCCCGACCACCTGGCTCTCGCCCGCCGTTTCTTTGAAACGCACCCGGAATATGACTGGTTCTCAACCAGGCCCCGGCGGACCCCCAATATCAGCGACAGTGACCTGAAGGTCAGCAGCGATACCCATGATGGATTCTGGGCCGTGAACTGGTATCTGGAGGGCGATGCACAGACCTCTTCTTCATCCGCGGTGCTGCGCCGCAGCGCACTCGGCAGCGCAGACCTCTTCCCCGTCGGCGTACGTATGTTCGGCGATGGTATCGGCTGGTGCCGCTTTGCCCTCAACCACCGCATGATGGGCACAAGCTACCACACAACTGCCCTCTACCGGATATGGGGCGGCTCGGCTACTGATGTATTCCTCGCCAACACGGGCGGGGCAAAAAGCGGAGCCGCGCTCGATGCCTTCCTGCTGCAACAGGAAATGTTCAGCAATCCGGAATTCCCCGACGAAGCCCGCCTGTTTTTCCGGAAAGCCTCTCTCTACAACTGGTGGGCGCGCTCCCGGGCAACCTCCCTGCGCGGCTGGAGCAGCGAAATCCGCCAGAGAAGCCGGGTAACCGGCCCATTCCTGACAGCATGGCTGCTTTTCTGTGCATACACCAGCCACTATCTGGCCCTGACCATGGGTAAAATCATACGCCTTCAGTTCAACTCCATTGAGCGCCGGCAAACGCGTTTAGCCGCTCAATCCAGGCATTTTCTGGGCTGAACACTCTGACAGCTCACTGTTCCTGAGCACATTTTTACGTAAAAGGCGTAGTTTTGCTTGACGCCGCGCCTAAATTGTGTAAAATAGCGCACCGCTTTATTTTTAACGTCACCTAGAACATCTTATGTCCCGTATTTGCAACATCACATTTGCCATGCCGCACAAGGGCCGTCGCATTCATCGTTCCGGTCTTGCCAAGAAGAAGGGCGGTATCGGCCGTCACGTCACCAAGGTGGTGAACCGCACTGTGTATCCCAACCTCCAGGAGAAGCGCATCTGGGTGCCCGAGCTCAACGGTGGCAAGGGTGGCTACCTTCGTATGAAGCTTTCCTGCAAGGCTCTGCGCACTATTTCCAAGAACGGCGCCTACAACACGCTCAAGAAGGCCGGGATTCTCTACTAAATCCTGCTGCTTTTTTTGAACGGAGCGGATACCTCCTGCGTCTACAAAGACATATCAAGACCTGGAGGTACCGCACGGCGGTTCAGAAACGAACGCGGACACTCCAGCAGGGTTCACCGCCCTGCCTTTTAACTTTAGATAAATTCTACGTAAAATGACCCCGCAACAGACCAAGATCGCGCTTCGTATCAATGACGATAACCTTAACCATCACCTGTGGAACAACCGCGGTGTGTGGTGGTGCCACGTAACTGTGCACAAGCCCGACGCAACGGCCGAACGCCTGCGCTTCTCCCTCAAGACTCGCAACATCGAGAGGGCTCGTCGTCTCCGCGACCGCATCTTTGAGGATATTCAGCGCCACTTCGGCATTGCTGCCTAATCCCCTGAACTGAACATTTCTTACCGCGCCGGATAGTGAATCACTATCCGGCGCGATTGCATAATAGGGCTTGACTCTGCCTCCCGGAATAAGTATGCTGGAAACACCGATGCAGCAATGACCCACGGCCCGACCAGATTCGCCACCTGCACACCAGTGGCATTCCACGCGAACAGCTATTTCTACACGCGCGACACCGGACTCATCTGCAAGGAACTCCGCAAACTGGGGTATCCCTGCCGGGTCATCATGCCCCTGCCCGCGCATAGCGATGACCTGGGCACAGATGAACTGTTGCGCGTGCCAATGAAATCTCTGTACCAGGCTGGCTGGTGGCGCAACCTGGGTATTGATGCCGTCATTCTCTATTCCTGGGGGGATCCTCGCTATACCAGAATCGCCCGAGCCATCCACAAAGCCGGGTTGAAACTTATCATCCACTTTGATTCCAGCGGCGAGCTGCATGAGCATCTGCAGCGCCCCGGCTCACGGATACTGAACAAGGCAAAGGATTGTGCCGTGAACCTGCTCCGGAGGCTGCACCTGGGCTATGCCGATGCCATTACCACCTCAGGTCCCTGCATTGACTCCTTCCGGAGCGATGCCTACTACGGTGCCACCATAGCAGATAAATGCCATGAATTCCCCTCACCGGTGGAGCATTGCTTCCGGTACGACGGCCGCAGCAAGAAACCACGCATCCTCTGCACCGGCAGCTGGCACCTCCCGGTCAAGCGGCCAGAGCTTCTGATGGCCACACTGGAGCAGACGCTCCGCAGCCACACAGAGGCCCAGGCAGACATATGCGGCACACTCACTCCCGAACTAGAAGCATGGCGCACCCAGCTGCCCGTTGACCTGCAGCAGCGCATCCATCTGCACGGCCAGTGCAGCCACGAGCAGTTAAACGAGCTGTGCAACGCGGCAAGCATATCACTATGCACCTCTGAAAGCGAAGGTTCCCACGGTGCCTCGGCAGAAGCGCTGTGCTGCGGCTGCAGCGTAGTCTGCCCGCCACGCCCCCTGCTCCGCGTGGTGCAGTGGTATACCAGCCGGAATTCCGGCAGTGTCGCGAAGGAAGACACGGCAGAGGCACTGTGTGCCGCCCTGCTGGCAGAGCTCCAGCTGTGGGAGAACGGCACCCGCCAGGCCGCAGTCATAGCCACTGCGTGGCAGCCCTGCTTCCAGGCAGGTACCCTGCCCGGCCTGCTCTGAAAATCCGCTCAGTCCCCCACCCTTCAGACACACATGAAAAACGCCCGGTATTGCGCTGTGCAATACCGGGCGTGAAGTTTTTTATCTGAGACAGGGCCGATTATTCATCAGCACCCACGGAGAGCGTGTCGTCAGACAGCGGCATATCCTCGTCGTCGTAGTAGGTGGCGCGGGGAATCGGAGTAGCGCCCTCTGCCGGCTCCACAACGATGTTGCGGTACTGGGAGAAGCCGGTACCAGCCGGGATGAGGTGACCCAGAATCACGTTTTCCTTGAAGCCTTCGAGCATATCCACCTTGCCAAGTGTGGCGGCCTCGGTCAGCACACGCGTGGTGTCCTGGAAGGAAGCGGCGGAGATGAAGGAATCGGTCTTCAGGGAGGCCTTGGTGATACCCAGGAGGATGGGTTCGCTATCGGCGGGACGGCCGTGCTGCTCCACAGTCTCCTTATTGATGCGGGAGAGCGTGGTGCGGTCCACCTCGTCACCCCAGAGCAGGCCGGTGTCACCCGGATCCTTCACGCGCACCTTGCGCAGCATCTGGGAAACGATGATTTCCACGTGCTTGTCATTGATTTCCACACCCTGCACACGGTACACCTGCTGCACCTTGTTCACAAGGTGCTCCTGCAGAGCGTCCTTACCGCAGATGCGAAGGATCTCATCAGAGGCTTCGGAACCGTCGGACAGGGGTTCACCGGCACGCACATAGTCACCGTCGTGTACGATGATGTGGCGGTCCATGGGTACCAGATGCTTGATGGCGATGGTGCCCTCGTACTCGTCGTTGGTCTGCAGCTTGGAGGAACGCTTGCGGCTCTTGGTAGCAGCTTCCTTGGCGGCGGCATCGCGATAGATGGTCACCACCTTCTTGCCACGGATCATGGCGTCGTCGATAGACACGATACCGTCCATTTCGGCCAGTGTGCAGGTATCCTTCGGACGGCGGGCTTCGAAGAGCTCGGCCACGCGGGGAAGACCACCGGTAATGTCGTTCGTCTTCTGCACCTTGCGGGGAGTCTTGGCCAGCTGAGCACCGGCGGCAATCTTCTGCTTGTTGCTCACCACGAGGTAAGCACCGGTCGGAATGTTGTAGTAACGGGGCTTGTCCTTATCGGAACCGGGCTTGGCGGTGTGCACAATCACACGCGGAGACAGGTCCTGACGGTGGTCAATGATGACGGTGGTACCCTTACCGGATTCGGTGTGACCGGACTCGGTGCGGCAGGTAATACCTTCAATCATGTCCTGGAACTCAACCGTACCGCCCACTTCGGCGATAACCGGAATGGCGAAGGGATCCCATTCGGCAATCACGGCACCGGCTTCCACCTGAGCACCGTCCTTCACGCGAAGAACTGCACCCATGGTCAGGGAGTAGGACTCAAGTTCCTTACCCTCGGCGTCGTACACCTTCACGCTGCCGTTCTTGCAAAGCACCACGTTGTTGCCATTGTCGTCCTCCACGCAGCGGTCACGCAGGTTTTCGTCGTAAATGACGGTACCAGCGCTCTTGGCGGTGTATTCGGGACGGCTGGCAGCTGCGGTAGCGGTACCACCCACGTGGAAGGTACGCATGGTCAGCTGAGTACCGGGTTCACCGATGGACTGGGCAGCAATGATACCCACAGCCTCACCCACCTTCACGCTCTGGCCGGTAGCCAGGTTCAGGCCGTAGCACTTGGCGCAGCAGCCCTTGGACAGGTCGCAGGTAAGCACGGAACGCACCTTCACCTTCTCGATACCCACCTTCTCGATGTGCTTGGCAGCCTCGTCGGTGATAATCTCGTTCTTGGCAACGATGATTTCGCGGGTGTTCGGGTCGTAGATGTCGTCGCAGGTCACGCGGCCGTAGATACGCTGAGCCAGGGAGGCGATTTCGTCCTCGCCGTCGAAGATGGCGGTCATGGTGATACCATTATCGGTACCGCAATCCACATCACGCACAATCACGTCCTGAGCCACGTCCACCAGCTTACGGGTCATGTAACCGGAGTCAGCGGTCTTAAGAGCGGTATCGGCCAGACCCTTACGGGCACCGTGAGTGGAAATGAAGTATTCCAGCACGGACAGACCCTCTCGGAAGTTGGAGGTAATGGGGCGTTCGATAATTTCACCGGAGGGCTTGGCCATAAGACCACGCATACCGGAAAGCTGCTTAATCTGAGCCTTGTTACCACGAGCACCGGAGTCCACCATCATGTACAGCGGGCTTGCCACTGCGGAGCCTTCGTTGTACTCCAGCTTGGTGTAGAGTTCCTTCTGGATGGCATCCGTAGCGGAGGACCAGATGTTAATCACCTTTTCGTAGCGTTCGCCGTTGGTGATAAGACCTTCCTCATACTGCTCGGTCACCTTGGCAACCTCTTCGTATGCGTTGGAAATCACGCCGTCCTTGTTCTCGGGCACCACCATGTCCACGATACCGATGGAGCAACCGGAACGGGTAGCTTCCTTATAGCCCAGGGACTTGAGGGCGTCCAGAGTTTCCACGGTCTTCTTCTGACCGCAGGTCTGGTAGCAGCGCCAGATGATGTCACCCAGCTGCTTCTTGCCCACGTTGCGGTTGATGTAACCGATTTCATCCGGCCAGATTTCGTTGAAACGCACACGACCAGCCGTAGTCACGAGGGTCTTGCGGCCCACGTTCTCCTGGTTGTAGGCGAGCTTGTCGAACTCGGCGCCGGTCTTGCCGTAATCCGGGTTCTTGAGGCGGATCCACTGGTGGTAGCCAATCTTGCGGGCAGCGATAGCAAACTCCACCTCGGAGATGGACTCGAAGAGGGGCAGCAGCTCCTGGTTATCCTGGTGTTCCTTCACTTCCTTGGCGCGGGTGTGCGTCAGGTAGTAGGAGCCCAGAATGATATCCTGGGAGGGCGTGCAGATGGGCTTACCGGAAGCCGGGGAGAAGATGTTGTTGGGAGCCAGCATGAGGAGACGGGCTTCCAGCTGGGCTTCCACGCTCAGCGGTACGTGCACAGCCATCTGGTCACCGTCGAAGTCAGCGTTATAGCCGGTACATACGAGCGGGTGCAGACGGATAGCAGAACCTTCAATCAGCACAGGCTCGAAAGCCTGGATGGAAAGACGGTGCAGCGTAGGAGCACGGTTCAGGAACACCGGGTGACCCTTGGTCACTTCTTCCAGGATATCCCAAACGATGGATTCCTTGCGGTCAATCATCTTCTTGGCAGAGCGCACGGTGTGCACATAGCCAAGCTCCTTGAGACGGTGGATGATGAAGGGTTCGAACAGGCTCAGAGCCATCTTCTTGGGAAGACCGCACTGGTTCATCTTCAGGTTCGGACCAATCACAATCACGGAACGGCCGGAGTAGTCCACACGCTTGCCGAGCAGGTTCTGACGGAAGCGGCCGCTCTTGCCCTTCAGCATATCGGAAAGGGACTTCAGCGGGCGGTTGCCGGCGCCGGTCACGTGACGGCCATGACGGCCGTTGTCGAACAGGGCGTCCACAGCCTCCTGCAGCATGCGCATTTCGTTGCGCTTAATCACCTCGGGGGTCTGAAGCGCAGCCAGCTCGCGCAGACGGTTGTTACGGTTGATGACGCGGCGGTACAGGTCGTTCAGGTCGCTGGTGGCGAAACGGCCGCCGGGCAGCGGAACGAGGGGACGCAGGTCCGGGGGAATCACGGGCAGCGTGGTCAGCACCATCCACTCCGGCTTGCAGCCGCTCATGCGGAAGCCCTGCACCAGCTGAAGGCGCTTGGCCAGCTTGCGCTTGTTCTGCTTGGAGTTGGTCTTCTCCATCTCCTGGCGCAGCTCGTCCACGAGGGCATCCATATCGATGGTGGCAAGAAGACGCTGAATAGCAGCAGCACCCATGCCGGCCTCGGGGGCGTCATCGCCATAGTCCTCCACGAGCTCGTCGTACTCCTCCTCGGTCAGAATCTGGCCACGCTCAATGCCGGCCACATCCTTGGGGTCGATGACGATGTAATCCTCGTAGTAGATGATGCGCTCCAGATCGCGGGCGGTCAGGTCAAGCATGAGACCGATGCGGCTGGGCATGCACTTGTAGAACCAGATGTGAGTTACGGGTACGGCCAGGTTGATGTGGCCCATGCGCTCACGACGCACGCGGGCGGTAGTCACCTCCACGCCGCAGCGGTCACAGATCATGCCCTTGTTCTTGGCGCGCTTGTAGCGGCCGCAGGAGCATTCCATATCACGGGTCGGACCGAAGATACGCTCACAGAACAGACCACCCTTCTCAGGCTTGAAGGTACGGTAGTTAATCGTCTCCGGGTTCTTGACCTCGCCGCTGGACCAGCTCAGGATATCATCCGGGCTGGCCACGGTGATGCAAACCTGATCGAAGTTCTTGGGCTTCTCGTTGTTAAGGTCGTTAAAAGACATATTGGTATATTTTTGAGAGGTTTGGGAATGCTGCCCGGTCCGGTTTTCCGCACCGGGCACCGGTTACAGGTTTACATATCGTCGTCTTCGTCCTCAGAGTCGGACCCGGCGTAGTCGTCATCATCCATGTCGGAGAAGTCGCCGTCGAAGTCGTCATCGTCGTCAGAACCTAAGCCGCCTCCCTCATCCATACCGTCCCCGGCAAGCAGAGCGAAGAGGTCGCCCGTGGTCTGCGGGGCGTTCTCGCGGTCGCGCTTCTCAGTGGGCTGCACGTTAAGGCACAGAGCCTGCATTTCCTTGATAAGCACGTTGAAGGATTCGGGAGTACCGGCCTCCAGGGAGTTGTCACCCTTGACGATGTTCTCGTAGATACGGGTACGGCCCTGCACGTCGTCAGACTTAACAGTAAGGAGCTCCTGCAGCGTGTAAGCTGCACCGTATGCCTCCATGGCCCACACTTCCATTTCACCGAAACGCTGGCCACCGTGCTGGGCCTTACCGCCCAGGGGCTGCTGCGTCACGAGGGAGTAGGTACCCACGGCACGGGCGTGCACCTTATCGGCCACGAGGTGGTTCAGCTTCAGCATGTAGGTGTAACCTACCACCACGGGATAGTGGAAGTACTCACCGGTCAGACCGTCGATAAGGCGGCTCTTACCAGCCACGGAGCCATCCTTGCCGTCGCCCACCCAGGAGAATCCGGGTACCTGCTTGGCCTGGCTCATGAAGTCCCAGATCTGGGATTCCTGGATACCGTCGAACACCGGAGTAGCCACCTTGAAGCCGAGAGCCTTGGCGGCCACACCGAGGTGAGCCTCAAGCACCTGACCTACGTTCATTCGGGAAGGCACGCCCAGGGGGTTCAGAATGATATCCACCGGAGTACCGTCTTCCAGGTAGGGCATGTCCTCTACCGGCAGCACTCGGGAGCATACACCCTTGTTACCGTGACGACCGGCCATCTTATCACCCACGCCCAGCTTGCGCTTGGTGGCGATGTAAACCTTCACCTCGGTCACCACGCCCGGGTCCATCTCGGCACCGGCTTCAATCTGGTCGAGCTTGCGGTCACGCTCTTCGTCCAGGTCAGCGAAGCGGGGTTCGTAGCTGTTGATGATTTCGAAAATCTGGTTACGCACCGGGCTCTCGTTCATCTCAATCTGGTCGTGGCACACGGCCAGCTTGCGCAGCAGAGTCTTGGTAATCTTGCGGTTGGCGGGGATGATGAGCTCGTTGGAGCCCACGCGGGTCACCTCCAGCGGAATCTTCTCGCCCAGGAGGCGGTCGGAAAGCTTGCTGGTCAGCTGCTCGATGAGAGCATCGCGGTCGCGCTCGTACTCAGCGTCCACCTTCTTGCGCTGCTTCTGGGCTTCCTTCTCCACGTCCACGGCGAGAGCACCGGGGGCGGAGGAACGCACCACGCGCACATCCATCACCACACCCGTGGTGCCCGGGGGCACACGCAGGGAGGTATCCTTCACGTCGGCAGCCTTCTCACCGAAGATGGCGCGCAGCAGGCGTTCCTCGGGAGCCAGGTCGGTCTCGCTCTTGGGAGTAATCTTACCCACAAGGATATCGCCGGGCTTCACCTCAGCACCGATGCGAATCACACCGTCGCTGCCCAGGTTCTTGAGAGCCTCGTCGCCCACGTTCGGGATATCGCGGGTGATTTCTTCCGGTCCCAGCTTGGTATCACGGGCCTTCTCCTCGAACTCCTCGATGTGGATGGAGGTATAGGCGTCTTCCTGCACCAGACGCTCGGAAATGATGATGGCGTCTTCGAAGTTGTAACCGTACCAGGACATGTAAGCCACCAGCACGTTGCGGCCCAGAGCCAGCTCACCACCGTCCGTACAGGGACCGTCAGCCAGCACATCGCCGGGCTTCACCACATCACCGCGGGAAACGATGGGCTTCTGGTTGATGCAGGTGGAGGCGTTGGAACGCATGAACTTGCGCAGCTGGTACACATAGATACCCTTGTCAGCATCGGTCTTGATGCTCTCGGGGTCACTCAGCCAGGTATTCGGGGAAACGGGCAGCTCACCATCGGGGGTGGTCACCACGTATTCAGCCGTGGCAGAAGCCACGATACCGGGAGCAACGGCGCACACCACAGCGCAACTATCGCGAGCGCACTTGGCTTCGATACCGGTACCCACGAGCGGAGCCTGGTTCACCATCAACGGCACACCCTGGCGCTGCATGTTTGCGCCCATGAGTGCACGGTTGGCGTCGTCATGCTCAAGGAAGGGAATAAGACCGGCAGCGATAGAGATAATCTGCTTGGGAGACACGTCCATGTACTCCACCTTGGCGGGATCCACTTCGATGAATTCACCGTGCTCACGTGCGGTCACGCGCTTGCCGATGAAGTGGCCGGAGCCATTATCGTTGTCGATGGGGTTGTTAGCCTGAGCGATGAGGTGGTACTCCTCCTTGTCGGCGGTAAGGTACACCACCTCGTTGGTGACGATGGTCTCCACACTCTCAACCTCGCCCTTCTTGTTCTTCTTCTCCACGTGTTTCACGCGGCGGAAGGGAGTCTCGATGAAGCCGTACTCATCGATGCGGGCATAGGTGCAAAGGGAGTTAATAAGACCGATATTCGGACCTTCGGGGGTCTCAATCGGACAGATACGACCGTAGTGGGAAGGATGCACGTCTCGAACCTCGAAGCCGGCGCGGTCGCGATTCAGACCACCCGGACCCAGGGCGGAAAGACGACGCTTGTGGGTCAGCTCGGCCAGCGGGTTAATCTGGTCCATGAACTGAGACAGCTGGCTGCGGCCGAAGAAGTCGCGCACCACGGCGCTCAGAGCCTTCGGGTTGATGAGCTTGCTGGGGGTGATGTCGGTGCGGGTCGTGTCGCACAGGGTCATGCGCTCCTTCACCAGACGCTCGGTGCGGGCAAGACCCACGCGGCACTGGTTGGAGATAAGTTCGCCCACGGCGCGCACGCGGCGGTTACCCAGGTGGTCGATATCATCCACCTGCCCTTCACCGTGAGTGAGGCGCAGCAGGTACTTGAGGGAGGCCAGGAAGTCTACCGGCTGAATCAGACGGCAATCCTCAGGCACATCCAGACCGAGCTTCTGATTAATCTTGTAACGACCCACACGGGTAAGGTCATAGCGCTTCTCATCCTTGAACAGGCGGTCAAGAGCGGTGGCAGCCTGCTGCACGGAGGAAGGATCACCCGGGCGGAACTTGCGGAAAATCTCCTTGAGGGCGGACTCGCGGTCGTGGGCGAGGTCCTTCTTCAGGGTCTTCACCAGCGTCTCTTCTTCGCGCTGGTCGATAACCTCGATTTCCTCGATACCCAGCTCCTGCATCTTGCGGATGGTAGCCAGGCTGAGCGGCTCGTATGCCTTGGCGATGATGGTAGCCTTGCGGCCTTCCTTGTCCTCACCGTACTTCACGTCCTCGAAGGGCACCAGGTACTCGAGCTCGGGGCCTGCCACGGCGCTCAGGTGCAGCGTTTCGATGGTGTAGAACTGCTCCACAATCTGGCGGTCGGTCTCATAGCCGAGGTAGCGCAGGAAAGTGGTGGCCAGGAACTTGCGGCGACGACGGCGGCGGTCAAGGAACACATACATGAGGTCGTTCGTGTCGAACTGAACCTCAAGCCAGGAACCGCGGTCAGGGATAATGCGGAAAGAGTAGATATCCTTGCCGTTGGTGTGCTGAGTCTTCTCGAAGCACAGACCCGGAGAACGATGCAGCTGAGCCACAATCACGCGCTCGGCACCGTTAATCACAAAGGTACCACGATCGGTAATCATGGGAATCTCACCCATGTACACATTCTCCTCGCTCGTGTAGTCACCACACTTCAGGCGGAACTTCACATACAGAGCGGCACTGTAGGTCTCGCCGCAGCGAATAGCTGCGAAGTCAGATGTCTTGGGCGGAGCAATCTCGTAGGATACGAAATCGAGGCAAATCTGGCCGTCGTAGCTTTCAATCGGGAAATGCTCAGCCAGAACAGCCTGCAGACCCATCTTGGCCCGTTTGTCGGGTTCGGTGAAGCGCTGAAGGAATTCCTCGTAGGACTTAGTCTGAATCTCAATCAAGTTGGGCGGGTCAATGACCTCCTTGATCTTACCAAAACTGATTCGCTCTTGTTTGGACATGGAGTTGTCGGAGATGGAGTTGTGCACCTGGCCAGGTGCCGGTCGGTTCCTTTTGTAGAACCGACCCGGAGCTTGATGGCAGTATTTTTTCCTCTGCCCCGGGTCGATTCTACGTGCGCACGCGCACGAGAGAGATTTATAAAATTATGACAGTAAACGGCTTAGAAAACACCCCGAATTCAGCCAGAAACGGAGGGACACGAAGGCAGGAGAGGATAAAAATCCCCTCCTGCTTCGTGTAGAACGAAAGGTTACTTGATGGTGACCTTGGCGCCAGCCTTCTCGAGTTCGGCCTTGGCCTTCTCGGCGTCTTCCTTGGAAACGCCTTCGAGCAGAATGGCGGGAGCGCTCTCAACGATCTTCTTGGCGTCAGCCAGACCCAGACCGGGCTTGACGGTACGCACAACCTTAATCACGTTGATCTTGCTTGCACCAGCGTCGGTCAGCTCAACGTCGAAGTCGGTCTTCTCCTCAGCAGCCTCAGCAGCGGCGGGAGCAGCAGCGGCGGCAACGGGAGCAGCGGCGGAAACGCCCCACTTCTCTTCCAGCATCTTCACAAGCTCAGCAGCCTCCAGG
>JAZQVE010000089.1:0-13702 GCA_045631705.1 Akkermansia sp.
TCCGGGGAGATACCGGCCTGCTCAAGCACCTTCTTAGCCGTGGAGGGCCCGATGCCGTAGATGTAGCACAGGGAGGCCTCAACGCGCTTCTCGTTGGGAATTTCGATACCGAAAAGACGAGCCATAGTGGTGTGTTATTATTGTAGTGTTTAGTGTTCGCCACCGCACGGTGGCAATTTGTCGGCGCACATTCTACTAGCTTTTTGACTTTTGGCAAGCATAATCGTGCAAAAAATTACAACTTTGGGTAATTTTGGGATTTTAGAAGGCGTTTTTTCTCGCAAATATTGCAAAAGAGGCTCGAAATCAGTCCAGATCAGGCATAGGGCGCAGCTCTGGGGGCGCAGGGAGAGCGGCAGAGGTAGAGCCACCGCCGCCGGTGTACCGGGGCATCACGCTGGGCGTGTAAGAGGCAGGAGTCTGAATCTTCCTCATCGTGATATCGACAGAATCCTCCTCAATATACTTGGACTTGGGGTCACTCTCTGTCCAGATGATGGAGAGGAACTTGCTGGTAACCGGAGAAATCGTGGCGCTTGTCACCTCATAACCGCTCTTGTGGGCAACAATACCCAGAGTCTTATCCTGCTTGATTTCGGTGGTCACCGGGCTTTTACCCACAAACTCGCCATTAATCGTTATATCAGCCCCCTCAGGGAAGGTATTTACCGTAAATTCCTTGGTACCGACACAGGAGACAAGCAACAAGGCACAGGCAGACAAGCAAAGCGGACTCTTCATACGAGCCCAGTGTAACGCAAAGCATCGACAGCACGCAAGCACAAATTACGTGCTTGCACAGGAAAGACAGATATGCTAGAATACCGGTTAATATGATACGCAAGCTAAGAGTGGAAGGAATGACGGTATTCCAACGTCCGGAATCCTTTCACTTTGTTCCGGGAATCAACATCATTGTCGGCGGCAACGATTCCGGCAAAAGCCATCTGATGAAGCTCTGCTACGCCCTCAGCAAATGGGGCAGCGGAGGCAGCAGGCGGGATTTGCCGGAGGTATGGGCAGAGGAAAAACGCCTGCGCCAGGACCTGCTGCGAGTCTTCGGCACCCACGACCTGACCAGCCTCACCTCCCGCAGCGCAGGCAAGGATGCCGTGGCAAAGGTGAAGGCCTCCCTGGAAGGTGACAAAGTGCCCGCCGGCACCGCAGATGTCTGCTTCAGCTTCAAAGCGCATTGCGAAGAAGAAGGGCTGCATATCCAGACCATGCCGGAGCGCTACCTGAGTAGTAACGCCGTATTTCTCTCGCCCCGCGAGGTACTATCCATATACCCCTGCTACATGCAGGCAGGCAAGCGCTACCCTGAGCTGCTGGATTCCGCCAGCTGGGAACTCTGCCGGGCCCTGGAAACAGAACCGAGTACCCCCCTGCCCCAGATTCTGCGCTACGTGGTACAGCAGATAGAAAAACTGCTGGGAGGCAAGCTGCAGCGCCGCAATGGCCGCTTCTATCTGCAGCGTCCTAATCAGGAAGCACTGGAACTGAACCTGATTGCCGAAGGGTTCAAACGCATCGGCACCCTGGGACTGCTGCTCAACAACGGAACAGTACGCTCCGGCACATCACTGTACTGGGATGAACCGGAGATGAATCTGAACGCCGGGCACCTGCCGCTGCTGGTGAATCTGATGCTCACTCTCTGCCGCGCCGGGGTGCAGCTCGTACTGACGACACACAGCCTCTTCCTGCTGCGAGAACTGGTCATCCAGCTGGCAGAGGAGCAGAACAAGGGAACCAGCCGCCGATTCTTCGGCCTGCAGGCCGGCCGAGTAGAAGGGCCCCGGGTAAGCGAAGCAGATGAACTCGACAAACTGGCACATCTGGACAGCCTCGAAGCCGAACAGGAACAGGCTGACCGCTACCTGAGCCTCATGCCCCAACTCAGCGACGAAATCTAACCGTGTTTCAGGCAGGAACCAGTTGCGTAGAAGGACTGCACCGCTTCAATTTCGAAGCGGGATACTATGTGTGTCGATTCGAGTGCTCCCCCTTCTACTCCCACCACGCCCAGAACTTCTGCAACAGCTGCAAGGAGATGGACTTTGTCCTGTACCATCCCGGCAAGAAAGAACTCTGGCTCATCGAAGTAAAGGATTACCGGTTCAATGCGCGTCCCAAGGTACGCGAACTAGTGGAAAAGCTCTGTCGCAAGGTGCGAGACTGCCTTTTCCTGCTGCGCACTGCTGCCCTCTGCGCCCCGGAGGAAGAACCGGCAGAAGGCATCTCCCTGCGGGAAATAGCCCGCATGAGCATGCAGGCAAAGCACATACGCCTGGCATTCACCATCGAGCTGGGCAACACTGGACTCTTCCCTCCTAAAGCCCTGCTCTCCACCATACGTGACCTGCTCTACCGGCAGATGCGATTCATCGACCCCCAGATGCTCTGCCTGCCCATCACCGAATCCGGAGGAGCCGGTCCCTGGACCATCACCCCGGCGGGCAATGATCACTCTGCCCGTATCCGCAAACGCATGGAAAATGCCCAGCGGGAGCAGGATAAAGCACGCAAGCTTGCAGAAGAACAGGAACGCCACCGCGAACGTGTGGCCGCACGCAAAAGGCGCAAGGCTCGCAAAACCCACATTCCCCTCTGGAAGCAACGAGCCATGGAACGAGAAGAAGGCAAGACCGGCACCCACGCAGACCGCAGAACCCGCGATTAATCGCGACTTTTTCCTTGCGCACCCCCTCTGATTTTTATATAGTGTATATCATGACCGACAAACAAACATATATGGCAACCGTCCGTCAGGGAATCTATCTCGTCGTTCTGACTCTGTTCGTTGTCCTGCTCTGGAAAGTGGGTGACATTTATAAGTCATCTGCCATCCGGGAATTCGGCATATTCGAAACAGGTCAGTCGGTTATCCTGCTGCTCGCCTCTCTGTCATTCGGCATTCAGGCCATAAAGAACACGAGCTACCGCGCCCTCCTCCTTCTGCTCAGCAGCCTTGCGCTGGCAGCCCTCGTTCGCGAACAGGATGCCTTCATGGACCATGCCGTCCCCTACCTCGGGTGGACCTGGTGCTGGATTTTCCCCATCGCCGCCATGGTGTACTTCATCTGCAAACTCCGCAAGGATTCCAGCTTCTTCACCGCATTCCTGCGTTCCAACACCTTCCACATGTTCGTGACCGCCGCGGTCATCATCATTCCCGTAGCTCAGTGTCTGGGACACCGCAGCTTCCTTGTGGACATGCTGGAGGACCCGACCATGGATTCCCACCTGGTACGACGCCTAGTGGAAGAGCCCATCGAGCTGCTGGGCTACCTGCAGATGCTGATAGCTTCCATCGAATTCGCCATCGAGCTTCGCAAGAAGTAAGAGCGGCATAACCTATGAAAAACTGATACATCTGCGAAAGCAGAAAAAAAATATATATCTCTCCACTGATATCCCGGGCACGATGTGCCCGGGATATCGTTTTAGAGAAAACAACCATTAAACGAAGAACCGCATCCGTCCAGGCAGAACAGATGCGGTTCCGGAAAAAAGGCAAGATATAATTTAATCAATTTCCCAGGCAATCGTGCGGGCGTAACGCTCGCCGGGCCGAAGCACAATGCTGGGGAAATGCGGCTGATGGGGGGAATCCGGATAATTCTGAGCCTCAAGAGCCACACCACCGCGCTTAAGCGGCAGATAATCGCCGGTATACACCTGCAGGCCGGGAGCATCCGTAAGCACACGCAGGGTACGGCGTCCATTCGTAAGCACCGCCGCCAGCTTCACACCGGGAGCGGCAGGCAGTACATAGTTATCATCATATCCACCAGCTATGGCATCAGCAGCATTACGCTCACCCAGCGAAGCCGGACGCCGCAAATCATACAGAGTACCCTCCACCAGGGAAATGTGCCCCGTCGGGATATTCTCCACCATGGGCGTGTATGCCGTTGCATTCACCTGCAGGCAGTGGGAGTCCACCGTACCGGAGCCTGTCAGATTCCAATATGCATGATTCGTAAGATTCAGAAGCGTAGGAGCATCCGTACTACCCTCCATCTCCAGCGTGAGCCGGCGGCCTTCCACCGTGTAGATTGCACGCACCGTCACCGTGCCGGGATAATTCTCATCTCCATCCGGAGAAACCAGGCTCATTACAAGACGGGTATCCGTAACCTCCTCTACCGTCCAGGGGATATCAGAAAAGCCCTTCATGCCACCATGCAGGTGATTCGGCCCATTGTTGACAGCCAGCTCATATGTCTTACCATCCAACTCAAAGGAACCACCGGCTATACGGTTAGCCACGCGGCCACAGATACTGCCACAGTAGCACGTATCCGCAGCAAGTTCATCCACAGATTTCGGCCCGTACAGGCAATCTGTCTCCTGGTAAATGCAGCTGAGCACGCGAGCACCATAATTGGTGATACGCACCGTCAGCTCCGGTGTAGTCAGTGTATAAATAGACGTCTCCATAAAATTGATTATTACTTACGGCTCTCCCATGCCGTCACAATGTTATTCTGAAACATAACCCAGGCTCTCTCTGCAGAAATCATGGCAGTGGACGTAGTCACACCAGAGCCGCCATGCCACGGACCATGGTAGACACACCCCGCCGTGATACCGACGGTATCCACCGTGACAGGCAGGTACTCCATATAGATCCATTTTTCATAACTGGCGCCATTCTCCTGCCCCACAACAGGCGGAGTGTCAGGATTTCCCCAGGCAAGATATACAGCATCCTTGGTCATGCCCTCGCAAATGCGCCCCTGCTGCACCAGCGCACGCTGCTCGGGCGAAAGCATGCTGAACATGGCGGGGTTCTGCCCGATGCGGTCTGCGGGAGACACCGTCTGGCACGCACCCAGCACAAACACAGACATGCAGGCAGACAAAGGCAGAAGGTAGCGGAACAGACTCATGCTTGCATGACAATACCACCGAATTTCATGCTTGCCAAGAAAAAAAATCGGTGCTAGAGTAAGGCTCATCAGTTATGAACCTGTCTCATTCCTTTTTCGCATTAATGGCAGCGCCCGTAGTCCTCTGCAGCGCTGGATATGCTGAAGCTGCACCTGAAGCTATTGCCGGGTACCTGCCCTGCAACGGCAGCACACTGGCTGGCTCTGTAATCCGCCCCGCCCGTGATGCTTCATTCGTGGAACTGCACCGCGCAGCCATTCAGCGTTTTGCCCAGCTTCCCAAGGAAAAACAGGACGACATCAACTCCCGCAGCTCCGCCGAGCATCTCATGGAATACGACGCCGACCTTTGGCCGGACAAGACAGAGTATGAAAACTATGTGGCAGCCTGGAAGAAAACCCAGATGGTGCGTCTGGCTGATGTACGCGTAGGTCTGAAGGACGAAGGCAACAATATCTACAGCGTGATTTCCGCCACTCGTCTTGCCAATGGCGGCAGCATGCCTCTCACTATCGGTTCTCTGCGTTTTGACGGCAACAAGAATGTGTGGACGTCCAACAACGGCACCCTTACAGGTGAAGCCTTCTCCGCCGATGAAAGCTTCGACTACGGCCCCCAGACCGGCAATGTATGGAAGCTGGAGAAAAAGGACTCCCTCTCCCAGCTTAATGAGATGCTGCGCCTGACCAAGACAACGGACGGCAAGGCCGTCTTCCTCTACTACAGCCTCGTGGAGCGTTCCGCCATCAGCGGCACGGTCATTGCAAACCACGGGTACAGTATCATCTTCCCCATCACCTCTGCCAGCGCAAAAACAAGCCGTCCTGGTCAGAAGTAATTCACAAACGAACTTCAACACATAAGGAGCCTGAAGAACCAAAACTACAGGCTCCCTTTTCTTTTTCTGATACACCATGAGAATTATCGCCGGAGCAGCCAAGGGGCTTCCCATCCGCGTGCCGCAGGGTGAGGTGCGCCCCACCCAGGACCGTGTGCGCGAGGCTCTGTTCAACATCCTGGGACCCACTATCCAGGGCGCCCGCGTTCTTGATTTGTTCTGTGGCTCCGGCTCAGTCGGCATCGAGGCACTGAGCCGCGGCGCAGCCAGCGCACGCATGGTCGATGCAGCGCGTCCCTCCTGTGCCATGGCCCGCCAGAATCTGGAGCGTTCCCGACTGCAGGGAGGCAGCGTGATTCAAAGCGACTGTCTGCAGTTCGTCAAGCGAGATGCCGGCCGCTATGATTACATCTTTGCCGATCCTCCATACGCCAAGGCCATAGGCGACCGTGACATGATAGCCGAGCTAATGACAGACCGCCTGCATGAGCTGTTGGAAGACGGTGGCTATTTTATCGCCGAGGCACAGGAAGGCTATGGCGTAGGCGATTGCCACAGCCGCGAATTTCCGGGCTGGAAGCTGGTCGACACTCGTCACTACGGCAAGAATGTCATCCTTTTCTACCAGGTTGAAAGCATATGAAACGCTTTATCTTTCTGCTGATATATAATCTGCTGCTGCCGGTATTCCTGGTCATCTCTATCCCGGGTTACCTCATCAAGATGAAGAAACGCGGTGGCTTCGGCACCGGGTTGAGTGAACGTTTCGGAATCTACCGCAAACCGGCGGCCCAGGAGCCCCAGGGCGGACTCTATGTGCATGCTGTAAGCGTAGGTGAAACCTTCATCGCCCTCAAATTTATCCGAGAATGGTGCAAGACCCACCAGGAGCCCGTCATCCTGGCCACCAGCACCGCCACAGGTCACCAGGTAGCCAGGGATGCAGCTCTGCCGAACGTGCGGCCGCTCTATTCACCGCTGGATGTGCCCGGCCTTTCCGGCCGGTGTCTGGACCGTTTCAAACCGAAAGCCGTAGTTCTGATTGAAGCTGAGCTGTGGCCTAATTTCGCGGAAGCCTGCCACCGCCGCAATATTCCCATGGTCATGGTGAATGCGCGACTTTCGCCCCGCAGCGAAGGACGCTACGCCAAGGTCCGCGGCATAACCCGGCTGCTCTTCGAACGACTGACAGCCCTTGGCGCCCAGAACGACAACGACAAGGGACGCTTTGCACGCATCGGTGTGAATCCGGATATCATCTCCGCCCCCGGCAGCATCAAGTTTGATGTCATGGGGGATACCCCCAAGGAAATACGGGATGATTTCCGCACCATTCTTGATACACTGCGTGGGGAGAAACCCGTCGTACTGGCAGCCAGTACCCACGCCGGAGAAGAAGCACTCATTGCAACCGCCATCCGGGAGGCAGGAGCTTTCCCGCTCATTGTGCCCCGCCATGCAGAACGCCGCCCGCAGGTATGTGCAGATCTGCAACAGGCCGGATTCATCCCCCTGCTCCGCACCACCGGGGAAATTCCCGCAGAAGTTCCTGCCAATATCTGCTATGTGGCCGACACCACGGGTGAACTGAAAGACTGGACCGCTCTGGCAGATGTAGTCATCATCGGCAAGAGTTTCCTGGCCAGAGGTGGTCAGAATCCGGTGGAGGCTATCGCCGCCCGCAAGCCGGTCATCACCGGCCCGGATATGACCAACTTCGCAGATCTGGTCACACTTCTGAAAGCGGAGAACGGTATCGTATGCTGCGAGGCAGACAAGCTGGCAGACGAAATCCGACAGGCTCTGACAGGTGGAGAAATCATTCAGGAACGCACCCAGCGAGCCTACAACGCCCTGCATGTCCATTCCGGAGCCACACGACGCACCGTTGAACTTGTAGAAACGCTGTACCGGGCATGAAGTTCAGCTACAACCAGCTGGTTACCAAGGTAGATACCTACCTTCGCAACAAACGCAGCGGCAGCCAGCTGTGGAATGCACTCCTTCCGGAAAAACTCTTTAATCCATCACTCTGGCTGTGGGAGCCTCGAGGTGTGGCCACCGGTGCAGCGTGGGGAGTATTCTGGGCACTTGCCCCTGTGCCCATGCAGACCATCTTTGCCGTACTCAGCAGCATCGGCACTCGCGGCAATGTCCCCATTTCCGTAGTCAGCTGCTGGATATCCATTCCCGGCTACCAGGTCATCCTCTGGCCCCTGCAATGGTGGGTCGGGGCGATGCTTCTGAGCCGCATCAGCCTGAGCAGCGGCGTAGATATGAATCTCATTCGCGCGGCGGCAGAGGCAGCACCGCAGGGGCTGTCCGCCATGCTCAGCGTACTCGGCCAGATTAATCTCTGGCTTCTGGGGGCGGAACTCCTGCTGGGTTGCATCATCACCAGTGCTGCAGCTGGAGCGCTGATTTACTGCCTTATTCGCCTGGTCTGGAGAGCAAAGCAGGATATATAACACCACGTTTCCATGTTATATGCATGGCAGCCGTGAATTCCGCTTGCCATCCTTCCCACTGAGCTCTATAATGGGCCACAGATATGGAATGGAATGACCGATTCATGGCGCTTTTCAGAGAAGCAGTAGAACGATACCTGCTGAACCCGCAGACACCGGCAGACCGCTTCTACCTGCCGGAGGAACAGGATTTTCTCAGCACCATCGGATACCAGCCCGCAGAAATGTATGGCTACGTGCGTGAGTACGCCGAGAAAGGAGCCCCCAGCCCCAGCACCGCGCTCATGATTGCAGCCGTGCGCCGCCACTTCTTCCGGAATGCCATGCGCGGATTTTCCGGGAATGCAAAACCCATCACCGCGGCTGACCTGCCTGACGAAAGCGAGGAGCTGCAGGAAATAGCCTACCTTCCCCGCATCATCCGCAAGGCAGAAGCAAAAATCCACGGCACCCTGGCCGCGGATATCATGTACGGCGACGAAAAAGACCGCGAGTTCCTGCGCACACACGGCGATTTCCATCTGGCTGATTTCCTGCAGCTTGCAGCTGCAGCTCGCAGCGACCGCCAGCGCCTCGTCAGTGCTGTACTCAACGCCATGCGGGCACAGAGCACCCCACAACCGGCCATCAGTCAGGATTCCCTTTCAGATTAATCCCCTTGATTTATCTCCCGTATGCAGCAAGGAGACCACGTAAACACAGAGGCACAGCGGCAGGCGCTGGAATCCATGTCCAGTGACCTGGTGCGCAAGCTCAACATCATGATAATGGAACAGGAGCAGCGCGCACGGGAGTTCGCGGCAACCCACCATAGCACGCTTCCTACACCGGCAGCAACGGTCCCCCCGGTATTCCCGGAAATCCAGACCGCCCCGGAGACACCTAAGCCCGCCCCTGCTCTTGCCCATCCCGCCAAGGTTCCTCCACAGCCTGCCATCAGGAAAGCACCCGTAACCGCGCCCGAATGGGAGCAACCGGTTCCCCAGCGTATAAAACCCCGCCCCCCCCCCAAAACAGAGAAAAAAGAAGAAGAGAATAACGTGGGTATGGGCATGGTCATCTTCGCCCTCATCGGCATTATCATGCTGATACGTTCCTGTTCCTGATTTCACTTTCAATTCAACCATACACATTAACCCCACACCATGACGCGCAACACAATTCTTGCACTTGCTCTGGGCAGCTGCTCGCTCTGTGTGCTCCCGGCCTGTAATCCCAAGGCCAGTGACGATACTGTAGCACAGGAGAAGGCCCCAGCTATCAAGGTATTCAATCTGCGCCACCAGGAAGTAACCGACTACGGAGAATGGTTCGGCTACCTGAAAGGTGAGCAGGACACGGATATCCATCCGCGTATTTCCGGTTTCCTGATTTCCCAGGAGTATAAGAATGGCACTCGCGTCAAATCCGGCGATGTGCTCTTCCGCATCGACCCGAAACTTTTCCAGGCAGAACTGGAGCGCTGTGAAGCAAACCTGCAGGCCGCCAAGGCATCCCTGACGGCAGCCGAAGCAACCGCAGCAAAGGCTCAGCTGGACGTGAAGCGCTACACCCAGCTGGTTACATCGGGTTCCGTTTCTGAAAAGGACCTGACTGATGCCCAGCAGACCCTGAAGGCAGCCAATGCCCAGGTGGAGGCAGCAAAGGCACAGATCGGCCAGCAGGAAGCCGCCGTGCAGAAAGCCCGCATCAACCTGGATTACACCGTCATCCGCGCACCGTACGATGGTATTGTAGGTACGGCCAACGTATCCATCGGTGACCTGGTAAGCCCGGCCAGCAAGCTGACCAACATCACCTCCATCGACCCCATCCGCGTGGATTTCTCCATCAACGGAGACCACCTCATCAACATCTTCAGCAAGTACGGCAACATCGGCACTAACAGCGCCAATGCCCCGGCAGCGCCGCAGTTCCAGCTGCTCATGGAAGATGGTTCAGCCCTGCCGTATAAGGGTACCCTTGTAGCCATGGACAGCGTGCTTACCCCCTCCGGTCTGGTGAATGTGCAGGGCACTATCCCGAACCCGGACAACGTGCTCCGTGGCGGCATGCCGGTGCGCGTCAAGATTCCATTATCCACCGGCAAAGCCCTGCTTGTGCCCAAGCTGGCCATTCGTAACGTGCTGCTCAACAACTTCATCATCGTTGTGGACAAGGAGAACATTCCGCACATGATTCCGGTGCATATCGGCGGCGAATACCAGCTTCGCGTCGATGAGGAGAACGGCTACCACTCCACCCAGACCATGGTGGCAGTGAAGGATTACGGTAACATTTCCATCGAGGCAAAACTCAAGGAAATGGGCTACGAGAATCCGGCAGATGCCCTGGTGGTGAGCGATAGCGTCAACGCTGTGCATGCCGTGAATATCTCCTCTGCCAACAGCCGCCTGCCCCAGGGCGAGAAGCCGGCAACCATCACAACGGAGGCTTTCACCTTCAAGCCAGCAGCAAACCCGGCACTGGCACAGACCGAAAAAGCCGACGAAGAAGCAGAACAAGCTCCTGAGGAGTCAGCCCCCAAGGCAGCGACCATGCCGCCCTTCCCGGTGAAGGTCTGCAAGATCCGCCAGCAGGATGTGGCCGAGACCGCCAGCTGGTTCGGCTCGCTGCGCGGTATCGACGAGACTGACATCCGTCCCCAGGTAAGCGGTTTCCTTCTGCAACAGCATTTCAGAGACGGCTCCATGGTAAAGGCCGGCGATGTCCTCTTCACCATCGACCCCGCTCCCTATCAGGCTGCGCTGGATGAGGCCCGTGCCAATCTGGTGGCTGCCCAGGCGGCCCGCGAACAGGCCGATGCCCAACTGACGATGAGCCGCCAGAATCTGGTTCGCTACAAGAAACTCCGCGAAACAACTCCCGGAGCCATTTCTGACAAGGTGGTGACGGATAGTGAAACCCTCGTGGCCACCAATGAGGCCGCGCTGCGAAAGGCAGAGGCCTCCATTGCCCAGATGCAAGCCGCTGTTCATCAGGCGGAAATCAACCTCGGTTACACTACCATCACCGCTCCATTTGACGGCCGCATCGGTATTCATAAGGCCTCCATCGGCGCGCTGGTCAGCTCCAGTGATCCGCAGCCGCTGGTCACCCTGTCATCCGTCAACCCCATGCGTGTGGATTTCGGCATGAGTGGGCGCGGTGCCATGCAGGGCTTCACCAACTACCGCGTGCGTCAGGCAGATCCCCGTTCCAACGTGGCTCCGGAGTTTGATATCATACTGGATGACAACATGCTCTACCCGAAGAAGGGCCGCGTGATTACAGCCAATAACACGCTCAGCACCAGCACCGGCACGCTCGACGTTATCGGTCATGTGGATAACGATGATGCCATGCTCCGCAGCGGTATGGCCGTGACCGTTCGCGCCAAGCTGAAGCCTATTCTGAACGCCTGTCTCGTGCCGGCACGTGCCCCGCTGAATGCCAAGGGCATGGACCTGCTTGTTCTCCTCCGCCCGGACAACACGCCGCAGATGCTGCCCATCACCAAAGGTCCGATTATCAACCTGAAGCTCGACAATGGCGATGGCAAGGAAATGCTGCAGCCTATGCAGGTGGTGGAACCCAACCGCGAAATTGTAGCCGGCGGTATCCTGGCCAAGACCCAGGCTCCGAACCTGGAATCCATCATTCTGGGTGGAGCCAAGGTAAAGGACTGGGGTGAGCTTGTACTCAAGAATGCCGGTGCTGAAAACTTCCGTGCACTTCTGGAGAAGCAGGCCGGACAGCCCCTGCCCGATGACGCCCCTGCCAAGGCCGGCGTGAGCAACTGGGGTGAACTACTTCTGCGAAAGACCGCAGCCAACGACTTCCGCGAGCTCGTACTCCGCCAGGCCAATGCCAAGGATGAGCTGGATCTCATGGCCATGGGCCAGGGATGCAAGACGCTCATGGACATGGTGCTGAAAGGTATGGGCTTTGAAAGCGCCACCGATGTGAACGTGATTGTGGAGGGCTCTATCATGGCCGCGCAGGTCTTCGCCGCTAATGAAAAGGCCAAGGCACCCGTCAACACTCTCACGCCGGTACCGTTCATCTATGAACCCACCAAGACCGTTACCCCCTCCGTCACAGCCGAGCCGGTAAAGGAAGTTCCCCAGTACAACTAAGCCCCCCATCCTTAACTGAATTATGTCTCCATTCTTCATCAAGCACCCCATCATTGCCGGTGTTATCGCAGTGGTAACCACTCTGCTGGGGCTTATCAGCATGATGGCGCTGCCCATTGCTCAGTATCCTGACATCGCGCCTGTCACCATTGCCATGAGCGCCGCTTATCCGGGCGCCAATGCTACTGAGGTGGCAGAGTCCGTGGCAACCCCCATCGAGCTGCAGCTCTCCGGTGTGGAAAAGATGGATTACATGAACTCCACATCCTCCAACAATGGTTCCTGTGGTATCAATGTAATCTTTGAAGCCGGGTCCAACCCGAACACGGACCAGCAGAACACCTACATGCGCTACAGCCAGGCCACCAGCCAGCTGCCCAGCATGGTATCCCAGATGGGTATCACCATCAAGCAGTCCTCCGGTCTGCCGCTCATGATGTATGCGCTGGACTCCCCCGAAGGATTCTTCGAGCCAGTGAGTCTCACCGGTTACGCTTTCCTGAACCTGGTGGACCCGCTGAAGCGTGTGGAAGGCGTGGGTGACGTGCAGGTATTCGGTGCCCGCTTTGCCGTGCGTATCTGGCTCGACACCGACAAGATGGCCCAGAAGGGTATCTCGGTGAGCGAAGTATACAACGCCATCAGCTCCCAGAACGCCATTAACCCCGGCGGTGCCGTAGGTGCCGAGCCCATGCCCGATGGTCAGGAATTCACCTACACCATCCGCAATCAGGGCCGCATGACCTCGGTGGAGGAATTCAACACCATCATCGTGCGGCAGCAGGGCACCCAGGCAGTCTACCTCAAGGATATCGCGCAGATTGAGCTTGGCTCCCAGAGCTACTCCCTCGCCAGCCGAATCAACGGCCGCCCCGGTACCGCCATTGCCATCTACCAGGCTGCCGGTTCAAACGCCATTGAAACGGTGAACAACGTGAAGAAGCTGCTGGCAGAGAAGGAAAAAGTCATGCCTGAAGGCATGCGTGGGTTCGTTGCACTGGACACCACCACCACGGTGCGAGACTCCATCTCCGAAATTGCCCACACCCTCTTTGAAGCCATGGTGCTGGTAGCTCTGGTGGTATTCGTCTTCCTGCAGGGCTGGCGAGCCACGCTCATTCCGCTCATTGCCGTGCCGGTATCGCTGGTGACCACCTTCATCTTCTTCCCCATGCTGGGCTTCTCGCTCAACACCATCTGCCTTCTCGGCATGGTGCTGGCCATCGGTCTGGTGGTGCACGACGCCATCGTGGTGGTGGAGGCCGTGGAGGCACACATGGAAAATGGCATGACTCCGCGTCAGGCCACCTTCGCCGCCATGAAGGAAGTGAGCGGCCCGGTAGTGGCCATCGCACTCGTGCTGGCAGCAGTGTTCCTGC
>JAZQVE010000090.1:0-24735 GCA_045631705.1 Akkermansia sp.
GGCTACAACAAATCCGCCCCAGCTGCCTGAGCAACTGCGTCGGTTCATTGATTAAGCTTTTGCTAGCTCACCAGTGGCTTAGGCCTCCTCAGAGGTGGAACCAGTAGCCGTGGTGGTGGCGGGAGCCACAGGAGCGGAAAGCTGGGGCAGATCGATGATTTCGATCAGAGCCATGGGGGCGCTGTCGGTCATGCGCTGGCCGAGCTTCACGATGCGGGTGTAACCGCCCTGACGGTCCTTGGTAGCCTCGGCCACCACGCTGAACAGCTTGGCCACAACCTTGGGCTGGGGCAGAGTAGCGAGGGCCTGACGGCGGGCGTGCAGGGAACCGTTCTTACCGAGGGTGATGAGCTTCTCCACGTAGGGGCGAAGAGCCTTGGCCTTGGCCAGAGTGGTGGTGATGCGGCCGTGGCTGATCAGGCTGCAAGCCTGGTTGGCAAGAAGGGCCTTGCGGTGGGAAGCGTTACGCTGAAGCTTGGCTTTTTTTACGCCGTGTCTCATATTCGTTTAATGTGTGTTAGTGGGTTATATATTTAGTGTTTTGGAATCTTTACTCATCATCGTCGTCGCCGTAGGCATCGATGTTGTGAGAGATAAGGGCCTGCAGGTCAGTGGCGCGAATCTCGTCGGTGTTCTCACGCATGCGGGAAGCGGGAGCGGGAGAGGCGAGGAGCTTGGCGTCGAACTGCATACCCAGGGACAGACCGTGCTGAACGAGCTTGTCCTTGATTTCGTTGAGGGACTTCTTACCGAAGTTGCGGTACTTGAGCATTTCGCTCTCGGTCTTCATGGCCAGCTGACCAACGGTGGTGATGTTGGCGTTGTTCAGGCAGTTGGCGGCACGTACGGAGAGTTCGATTTCGTTCACGCTCATGTTGAGCAGCTTGCGGAGCTGAGCGGTGTTGGCATCCTGCTCGCCACCGTTGGCCTTGTCGAACTCTACGCGGCGGCTGTCGGCGTCCACGAACACGTCGAGGTGGTGACGCATGATGCTGGCGGCCTGCAGCATGGCATCGGCGGGGCTCACGCGGCCGTCGGTCCAGATATCGAGCACGAGCTTGTCGAACTCTGTCATCTGACCCACACGGGCGTTGTCCACAGCGTACTTCACGCGGGTCACCGGGGAGAAGATGGAGTCAATCGGAATCACACCGATGGGGCGGTCCTTGTCGTTGTTGTCGTCGGCGGTGTGGAAACCACGGCCCACGCACACCTCGAAGTCGCAATCGAAGATGGTGCTCTGGTCAAGGTGGCAGATAACCTGGTCCTTGTTCACCACGGTGTAGATGTGGTCGTCCTGGATGTCACCGGCGGTCACCACGCCCTGCTTCGTGACGCGAAGGGAAAGGGTGCGGGGTTCCTTGCCGAAGTGCTTGAACTTGACCTTCTTGAGGTTGAGGATGATTTCGGTCACGTCCTCCACCACGCCGGGCAGAGAGGTGAACTCGTGCTGGGCACCGGCGATACGCACGCTGGTGATGGCAGCACCCTCCAGGGAGCTGAGCAGCACGCGACGCAGGGAGTTGCCGAGGGTGTGACCAAAGCCGGTCTCGATGGGCTCGGCGATGAAGGTCACGTGGTTGGGATCCTCCGGGTCAGCGATGCGCTTAAGCGTGTTCGGAATCTCGAAATGGGCCAGCTTGATGGGCCCCTGCTCCTGAATGATTTCGTCAGACATATTAGTGTGTTTTTTTGGCCGGGTTCCCCTCCATGCGGGCTCTGCTTCCAACGGAAAAGGAGGACCAACGACCGGATTTTTTAATAAACCCGCGCGGGGCAAAGAATACAGCTAATTACCTCACTTAGCAAGCCTTTTCTTCGATATTGACAACTTTTGTTCCAGTTTTGCCTGATATCGTCACTTTATCAGGCAAAATTTACACTATTTTTCGTCACCATTACGACGAAAAACGGAATAAAGCAAGGGCTCAATGCAGCTTCTGCAGCCAGGGCATCAGTACACGCGAGGCAGACGCGGGCCCAGGCCGGTGAAAATCTCCCACACGATGGTGCCGGCCTTCTCTGCCACCTCGGTAACGGGGATATGATCGCCGAAAAGCTCAACCTCATCCCCGGACTTCACCTCCGGCAGGTCGGTGACATCTGCCATAATCTGGTCCATCGTCACGCGTCCCAGCATGGGGCAATAGTGGCCGTTGATGTAGACACGGGCCCCTTTGTTGGAAATCTGGCGGTTCCAGCCATCCGCGTAGCCGATACCGATGGTCGCCACGCGGGTGGGGCGGCTCGTCACGTGCGTGCGGCCATAGGAAACACCGTGCCCGGCAGGCAGCTCGCGCACCAGGGTCACGCGGGCATGCAGGCTCAGCGTCGGACGCAGCACGCCATCGTAGATAGAAGCCATGGGAGCCACCCCATACAGCAACAGACCGGGACGTGCCAGATTTGCCACAGGCACCTCATAGCCCAGCTCGCCCGCACTGGCAGCGATGTGGCGGTAGCGCAGCGCAAAATGCTGCTGCAGCGTGCCTACACAATCTCCGAAGAGCCCGATTTCGTCCTGGGTAAAGGGCACATCCTCATCTGCCGAGGGAAAATGGGACATCACGCCTTCAACGCGCAGGTTCGGCATCTGCTTCAGCTGTGCAGCAGCCTCGCCCAGCTGCCCGGGCAGAAATCCCTCGCGCCCCATGCCGGTATCCACCGCCACATGCAAGGCAAATTCCTTATTCAGCAAGGCAGCCATGCTCTGAAAATGCTCAGCTTCCTCCACACTGGACACTGTGCAGCACCAGTTATTCTGCACAATTTCCTCGCGCTCTGCCGGGAAGGTCGGTCCCAGGATGAAAGGCGTGGTGCGCACACCTGCGCGAAGCAGGCGACGTGCCTCGCCCACATTTGCCACGCCGAAAAAGGAAATACCGTGATTATCCAACCGCCGAGCCACCGGCTCCAGCCCGTGACCATATGCCCCAGCCTTGACCACCGGCATCAGCTCCGTATCGGGCAGAGCCTGGCGGGCAATGTCGAGGTTATGGGCTATGGCCTCCAGATTCACGCAGGCCCAGGCGCGTGCAGGACTCTCACTACTCATGCCCCGACTCTACCACTTCGGTTTCCGGCTGTCAACAGCAAAGCCCCGCCTGCACCATCAGAACGCAGTAATGCCCCTCCCCGCTCATTCCCTTCCTCCTGCTGCTCTAAGCAGATTGGCACATACTGTCTTACCATTCTGCACGGCAAATGCAAGTGGAGTATTGCCATCCGCATCCGCCCTGTTCACTTCGATTCCGGGGGTCGCCAGCAGCACCTGCACTACCTCAGCCTGCCCATGGAACGCAGCAATATGCAGCGGCGTATTGCCTCCCTTATTCAGCTTATTAACCTGGATACCCGGCGCACGCAGCAACAGTTTGGCCATCTCCACACGGCCAGACTGAGCAACAAAATGAAGGGCTCCCCAGCCGGCTTCATCCTCCGCATTGACATTGCACCCCGGGTGAGACAGCAGCAGCTGCGCCGCAGCTCCCTGATTCCTTCCAATGGCAACGACAAGAGGGGTCCAGCCATTGGCATTGGGCTTATCCACCTCGATACCGGGAGCGGCCAGCAGATGCTTCATGACCTCTACATGGCCTTTCTCTGCCGCAGAATTGAGCGGAGTCCAGCCACCGCTATTCGGGAGATTCACATCAATTCCTTGCACGGAGAGCAGCATCTTCACCACGTCGGCAAAGCCACTCATAGACGCAAAATTAAGCGCGGTCCAGCCGGCGCTATCCGCTCTGTTAGCATCAGCTCCGGGAAGCGACAGCAGCAGAGCAAGGGCCTCCAGGCGATTATTTCCAGCCGCTGCCATAAGCGGAGTCCAGCCATTCACATTCACCTTGTCCACCTCAATACCGGGAGCCGCCAGCAGAAGTTCGATGACTCCGGTATGCCCCGTTTCCGCAGCAGAATTAATAGGAGTCCAGCCATCGTTATTAGCCTTATTCACCTCGATTCCAGGAATAGCCAGCAGACGGCTGACAGCAGCCGTGTGCCCCTTCCACGCGGCAAGATTAAGCGGAGTCCAGCCCTGGCTATCCGGCAGATTGACATTGGCACCGGGAAGAGACAACAGCAGGTTCATCGCTTCCAACTGACCATTGGCCGCAGCGGATATAAGCGGAGTCCAGCCATTCACATTCACCTTGTCCACCTCAATACCGGAAGCATCCGCCAACAACTTGAGCACCTCCACATGCCCTCTCTCTGCCGCAGAGTTGAGCGGAGTCCAGCCATTGTTGTTGGCCTTGTTCACCTCAATACCGGGAGCAGCAAGCAGCAGCCTTACAACTTCCACCATTCCCTGATGAGCGGCCAGATTAAGTGCGGTCCAACTTTCATTGTCGGCCTTATTCACCTTAATGCCGGGAGCCGCCAGCAGCAGGTTCACCACCTCAGCCTGCCCCTTATGAGCAGCCAGAAGCAAGGGTGTAGCTCCGCCACCGTCTGCAGTGTTCACATCAGCACCGGCCGCAATGAGCAGTTTCATTACAGCAGGCTCCGCACACATCTCCAGAATCTTCTTCCCGTAATCGGCGGGCATAATACCCATGCCTTCCAGCTGGCGGACCGCATCTTCGCGGGTAGGAAACTCCACGGCCAGCCTGCGGGTCTTCTTCTTTTTCTTCTTCTTTTTCCTGGTACTGGCTTGTCCAGGTGCGGCATCATCCATCCGTGAGCTATAGAAAAGGCTGCCGGTCACAATCGCCAATATCAGGAAAATGCTCATGAATGCAACCGCGCGACCACGCCCGGCACGTCGGGATGACCGGGGCTTCCCGACCGGACGCACACCAGGCTCAGAAGAAGGTACAGCCGGCGGACATGTAGCCGAGGTGCAGGATTCTGCCCATTCCCGCGCCGTCTGCCAGCGTTCCCGAGGACGAAGGGCCAGAGCCTTATCAATGGCTCGCAGAAATTCATCGCTGAAACGGCCCCTCAGTTCCGGTCTGCCACAAAGCGGACGCAAGGGGTCAGCATCGGCAGCCAGACGCGCCACTGACTCAGGCGGGCGTTTTCCGGTGATAAGCCGGTAGCAGGAGGCGCCCAGGGCGTATATATCCGTCCACGGGCCACGCTGTCCATGCGCCGAAATCTGCTCAATGGGCGAATAACCGGGAGAGCCTACCACAGATGCAGAGCGTTCGCTGATGATATTGCGGGCAGTGCCGAAATCAATGATAACCGGGCGTCCCTCCTCCGTCATGAGGATGTTGGAAGGCTTGATATCCCGGTGACATATATTCTGTCCGTGCAGATAATCCAGCGCACCAAGCAGCTGGTTCAGCACAGGCCTCAACCATGCTTCGGTTATCACCTCCGCAGCAGGCGCAACCATCCCCAGCTCGCGACCTCCCACCCAGGGCATCACATAATACGCCGTCCCCAGCGCCTCAAAGGCATCCAGCACGTGCACAATACCCGGATGCCGCAAACGAGCCAGCAGCCGAACCTCCGCAACAAAGGATTTCAGATATCTGTTATATTCCTGAAGCGGGTCCCCCGTATTGGTGGCCTGCACGGCCAGAGTGGCGCTATGCCGGAATGCACAGAAAGTGGGCAGATTCTCCTTGATAACGACCCTCACTCCCGTTGAAATCTGCTCAGCCAGATAGGTGATACCGAAACCACCCTGCCCCAGCAGGCGGAGAATACGGTACTTGCCAAGCTCCACCCCAACAGGCAATGCCACCCCCGCCACAACGGCAGAGGAACCACCAGTATCTGTATTTCTGCTATAATCTGATCTGTGCATCAATTTCCTCCTTTCTGGTTACCTCTCGAGCCTGTCCATCTTGGCCTCAATCAATTCAATGCACCTTATGGAATCCGGGCGATTAGTTGAATGCCTGAGATGCTCCGAAACACGCCAACCCTTATTATTTTCCCTGAGCACATCGATACCAGGAACAGCGAGCAACAATTTGACCACGCTGATGTGTCCGTTGAATGCAGCCCAGAAAAGAGGAGAACAGCCCTTGGAGTCCGCCTTATTCACATTGATACCGGGAGCAGCAAGCAGAAGTCTGACCACACTGGTATGCCCGTTCTTCGAGGCCTCCAGAAGCGCCATACCGCCGTTGACATTGATACCTGAATGCGTCAGCAGATACTTCACCACATTGGAATGCCCCAGTCTGGCAGCCTCCTCGAGCATGCGGTTACGAACCCTGAGTCCAGGAGCCTTAATCAGATATTTTACCACAGAGGAATACCCTTTTTCGATGGCCAGATCCATGGGGCCCAGACCATCCCTGCCCACTTTATTGACATCGATACCAGGGGCATCCAGGAGCGCTTTGACAGAATTTGACTTATTATTCGAAGCAGCCAACAGAAGAGGCGTTCTCCCGTTCCCATCCACGGCGTTTGCATTTGCGCCTGCAGCAACCAGCAGCTTCACCATGTCGTACTTACCATACAACTCCAGAAGCTTGCGGTCATAATCCTCCGGGTTGATTCCCTTGGCTGCCAATTTCTTGCGCGCAGCTTCCCGGGCAGCAGCCGCCTTTGCCTTTGCTGTTTGCTTTTTCTTATCTTCCTTGGAGGAAGCAGCCGGAGTCTGTGGCGTTTCTGTCGGCTGAGCCGCAGTCTCAGGAGCTGCAGCTGTGGGCCACCTGCGCTCGGCCTCCACAGGGGGCGGTGATTTCAATTCCTGATTAATGGATTTCAGGCTCTCCTTGAGTCTGGTTCCTTCGTCGAGTTCTTCCCGCAGATTCTCCAGCTGACCAGAAATCTCAGTCTGACGGCTTTCCAGCGATTCCATCGAATTCAGCAATTCCCGCTGAACAGCTAAAGCATCCTCCTTACTGAGTTCCAACACATCATAATCATTCAGGCCAATAAACCACATGATACCCAGCACGGCAGAGCCCAGCAAATACAATGCAGGAATCATGCAGCCACACCCGGTAGAGGAGGGCTTTTTCTGTGCCTTCGGGGGAACAGTCTCCTCAGGAGGAGGTGGGGCCTGCTCTGCAGAATCCGGCTCCGCAGCAGCGGGAAGCGCAGAAACCCATTCCGGCACAGTCTGCCAGCGATTTCGGGCCCGCAATTCCAGGGCCTTATCCACCGTCTGCAGGAATGCATCACTGAAACGTTCCTTCAACTCCGGACGACCGCTAAGCGGCTGAAACGGGTCTTCATCTGCGGCCATGCGTTCCACCGATTCCGGCGGTGCCGCACCGGTAATAAGCCGATAACAGGTAGCACCCAGGGAATACACATCCGTCCACGGTCCACGCTTTCCCTTTGCGCTAATCTGTTCGATGGGCGAATAACCGGGAGAACCCACCATGGTAGCCGAACGCTCGCTGACTATATTCCGGGCCGTACCAAAATCAATAATGACAGGCCGTCCATCCTCATCCATCAGGATATTGGCCGGCTTTACATCACGGTGGTAGATGTTTCTCTCGTGCAGATATTCCAAAGCATCCAGCAGCTGGCGCAGAATCGGAGCAAGCCAGTCTTCCGAGATTTCCTCGTGTGATGGAGCAGACTGACGCAAATCACGCCCGCCCACCCAGGGCATCACATAGTATGCAGTTCCCAGGGATTCGAATGCTTCCTGCACACGCACGATGTTCGGATGCTTCAGGCTGGACAGCAGACGCGCCTCCTTCACAAAGTCCGTCAGGTATTTCTCGTATTCCCGCAGCGGGTCGTTCGGATTAGAAGCACCCACCACCAATCTGGTACTGTGACGGAACGCACAGAAACCGGGCAGATTTTCCTTGATTACAACCTTTTGTCCCGTTGAAATCTGCTCAGCCAGATAGGTGATACCAAAGCCGCCTTGTCCCAGCGGGTGGAGAATACGGTAATCCCCCAGCTCTACCCCCGCAGGCAGCGCTACCAAGTTTTCTTCCTGAGAACCAGTTACTCCCATGATTTGATAAAGATTCTTCGTACAGCCAGCACCTGTTTTTACCTGCCCCCGGCTTCCTGAATCAGCCTGGCGCACTCCGCATGCCCGGCCTCTTCTGCGGCCTTCATGGGAGTTACCCCTGCATTGTCTGCCTTGTTAATATCAATACCGGACGCAGCAAGCAGGGTCCGGACCGCCTCCACGTGCCCACCAGCAGCAGCTACATACAATGGCGTTGCACCCGTGCTATCCTGACGATTGATATCAATACCTCTGACGGCCTGCAAGCGGGCGAGCATGCCGGCCCGGCCACAAAAGGCAGCCAGCCCCAACGCCGTCGTTCCATTCGCATCCTGTAGATTCACATTTACAGATGGATGCGACAGCAGAAGACTCACCACCTCGGCATATCCGTTATACACCGCAGACATGAGCGGAGTCGCGCCGAGATTTGTCTTCTTGTTCACATCTATCCCGGGCGCGTCCAGCAGCTGTCTGATTTCATCCACATGACCATAGGTGGCAGCCAGAAACAAGGGAGTAAGCCCATTATTATCCGCCTTATTTATATCGACAGATGAACATGTGAGTAACAGTTTTACAACGTCAGACTGTCCCACGGCAGATGCCGCCTGCAATAAGGTGGCACCATTCTCACTCGCAGCATTCAGGTCGGCCCCGGAATAAATCAACAGGCGAGTGTAGTATGCGCAGTTATCGTATAAGACTATCTCATTGTAGCGCGACGGCACAAATCCTCTGCGCTCCAGATCCCGTCTGGCCAATTGGATATTCTCCTCCTCCAGAGCCTTGTTCTCCCGCTCCACAGCCTGCACCTGACTATGGATTGTGGACAGGCGGCCTTCCATTTCGGAGACTGCCCTGCTTTTTTCCTCCAGCTTAGTGGCGGCAGTACTTTGCGCAGTCTCAAGCCTGTCCACCTCGTTCTTCAGATTCAGGTAGTTGACCCGTTCCACCGCATACCCGCATCCCACCACAAGCAACAGCGCAAAAGCCACCCCTCGGCCTCTGCTACGCGTCCGCTTGCCCTGAGGGAGAGGAGGAGGCTCCGCCGCCTGCGCAGAATCATCCGCCGTGTCCTGTTCACTTTCGATAGCTTGCGTCTCCGCCACTGCCTCAGCCTCAGTCTCCACCTCAGCCGATTCCTCCTCAGCCTGCTCATGCATCACTATGGGACTTGTCGCTATGGACCTGACTATCCTCTCAGGCTGGGTCGGAAGTTCCGGCAGGGCAGACAACCACTCCGTGGCCGACTGCCACCGGTTTCGTGCGCGTAATTCAAAGGCTCTGTCCACCGTTTTCAGGAATTCCTCGCTGAATCGCCCCTCCAGCTCCGAGCGACCGCAAAGGGGTGTCACAGGGTCATCCTCCGCAGCCAGACGCATCAACGAATCCGGCAGATGCGCACCAGTAATAAGGCGGTAACAGGTAGCGCCCAGGGAATACACATCAGACCACGGTCCGCGGTGTCCATGCGCGGTAATCTGCTCCACCGGAGCATACCCGGAAGACCCCACCATGGTAGCCGAACGCTCACTGATGATATTACGAGCGGTCCCGAAATCGATGATGACCGGGACGCCTTCATCTGTCATGAGGATATTGCCCGGCTTCACATCACGGTGGTAAATATTTCTTTCATGCAGATACTCCAGAGCGCTGAGCAGCTGGCGCAGAATAGGCTGCAGCCAATTTTCCGTTATTTCACCGGCAGCAGGTGCAACCGCACCCAGTTCCCGCCCTCCCACCCAGGGCATCACATAATACGCCGTTCCCAAAGCTTCGAATGCCTCCTTCACCCGCACAATATTCGGATGGTTCAGACTGGCCAGAAGGCGGGCCTCCGTTACAAAATCCCGCAGATACTTGGAATATTCCTGCAACGGGTCAGCAGGATTGGATGCCCCGACTACAAGGCTGGTACTGTGGCGAAACGCGCAGAACGAGGGCAGATTCTCCTTGATAACCACCTGATGACCAGTAGAAATCTGCTCTGCCTGATAGGTAATACCAAAGCCCCCCTGCCCCAGAAGTCGGACAATGCGGTAATCCCCCAGCTCGGCGCCTTCCGGCAGAGTCTGATGGTTCGCCTGTCCGGCAGCATTATGAAATCCTGCGCTATTCATTATTTGTTACTATTAACATTTTTATCTCTGCATAGCAAGCATATAATCCCAGCGCATCGTCCGCAGAAAATCCGACTCACAGGAGCCGGAACTACCCTCAGCGACTCTGCTTCCGGCGACGCTTCCATACATAATACACGGGCATGATGCCGAAGAAAATGAGTCCGGCTGCCAGAAGCGGTCGATAGAAGAACCAGGCCGCGGCAATAATCACCAGACTGACCAGCACCCCCGCAGCCAGTCCCACCAGAACCACACCGCCCTCCAGCAGACCACCCACCAGCGGGATCCAGCCCACCAGACCGCGGGCCACCATAAGCGCCATACACATGCCCACCAGCATGAGCAACACCCCCACACCACGCAGCACCCAGCACAGAATCTGATTCTGCTGCATGGCATGCTCAAACATCTCAGCAGCGGTATAGCTGCCGTTGCGCAGCAGATCCACCGAGTAACCACTCTTCGCCACATAGGGCACAAAGCCGTGTCCACGCTGCTGCGCCACCAGGGTAATCTGAGCCAGCTGCGGCGCCGCACTCCAGGTGATGCGCACATCGCCAATCTGCGGATTTGCCGCACTAGCCGGTCCATTGAGCCCCACATGGAACGCATTGCCCGACCAGCTTCCCCGCGATTCCCACTCCGGCGGCAGCTGCACCTGAGCGGGCGGGAGTTCCTCTACATTGCCAACGCGGGCTATCTGTCCCTTATTGAGCAGAAAATCACCCATATGCACACGCTGCGCCCCCCAGCAGGATTCCGACGGCAAATCCAGTGCCACCGTGTTGCGGTGGTGCGTTTCCTTGAACATGCGGGAGTTCACCGGACAATCCACCCAGCGCTGCGTGTAGTGATAGTAGGTCTCCATCTTTGAGCTGCCATCTCCCTGCTGGGTGTTGCGTGTTTCCTTTTCCTCTACCCACTGGTAATATTCCACCTGCCGGACCAGACGCATGCAGGGAACAGAGAAAGAAAACTGAGGCTCGCTCACGGATTCCTCAGTACGAGCGGTGCCCCAGGCATGCACCAGGCATCCCTCATTCACCTCCAGAGCCTTCTCCACCGTCAGCAAGGTGATAACCGCATCCCGGCCTTCCTCCAGAGCCTGCTGAGTCTTCACCGCCCGCCCTTCATTCCAGAACAGAAGCCACCCGGCCCCCAGCACCATCACCAGCCCCACCACACTGACCACAAGTCTCCCGACCACGCCCGAACCATTTCCATGCAGTACGATTGACATACCCAACAGATAGCACATCAATGCTCAGCTATCAAGTAGATTATGCAGAAGCGGCCTCCTGACATTTTGTCAGCTCCGACGAAATTCTTGCCAGTTTCAACAAAACCTGCTAGATTGAAGTCGAAGATTCATACAGCATATGATTCACCGCATCATCATCCCCTTGATTTTATTTGCAGCCCCCCTGCTTTCCCAGGAGGAATGGATTGAGCTGGAGGATGTGGAGGCCACCACGGTGGCAGAGATTTCCCAACAAAGCCGAGCCGCAGCAGAAGCGGGCGATGCCGCAGCCCAGCTGCAACTGGCGCGCTGTTACTTCACCGGCAGCGGCGTGCCGCAATCCACCAGCCAGGGCATGCAATGGCTGCGTAAATCCGCCGAACAGGGATATGCCGATGCCCAGTGCCACCTGGCAGAACGCTATTTCAGTGGCCAGGGAGTGGAGCGGAATCCCAAGGAAGCCTGTTCCTGGTGGGTCAAAGCTGCAAAGCAGCACAATCTTGAGGCCATGTACCGGCTCGGCATGGCCCACCTGAGTGGCGAGGGCGTGAAGAAGAGTGATATTCTGGGTATTGCCTGGCTGGAGCGCACCGCCGCAGCAGACCACACCGAGGCTCAATGCAGCCTGGGATTCTGCCGGCTCCAGGGTGTGGGTGGCACACAGAACTTTGCCGAAGCTGCCACCCTGTTCCGGAAAGCCGCTGAAAAAGGTCATGCCAATGCCACTTTCTGGCTGGGGTTCTGCAGGCTGCACGGCATAGGTGTGGAGCGAGCTCCGCAGGAAGCCATCGAGCTGCTGCTGCGGGCAGCAGACGGGCTGAGCATACCGGCAACGCTGCAGTTAGGCCGCTGCTACGAGACAGGAACCGGCGTTTCTGCGAACCAGGACACAGCCTTCGACTGGTACTGGCAGGCCGCCCGCATGGACAGTGCCGAAGGCTGCTACCGGCTGGGGCTCATGCTGCTGCAGGGGCGAGGCTGCAAACCGAACAGGGAGAAAGCCGCCAAGTGGTTCAAAATGGCAGCAGAGAAAAATCACCATCGGGCTCAACAGAAGTTAGAAGAAATGAATCAGAGCAAATAACAGATCATGAAAACAATTCCCCTTTTCCTGCTCAGTCTCGGGCTGCTCCCCAGCTCTGCCGATACCCCCGCACAAGTCCCCGCTACGCAGGTACAGGTGGCATATTCCACTCAGGATGCCCTGAAGGATACAACGGCAGTCTTCCATGTTCTCAGCCGTGTCAATACGCTGTGCAGCAGCATGGACTACCCCGGACTCAGGGAGGAGGATGAATTGCCGGTTCCGGAGCAGATTCGTCAGATTACGCAGAAGGTCCGTCCTTATTGTGCCCGCCTGCGCCAGCTGCCACCGGAGCAGCTGAAGCAGGTCTGCATGCTGACAGATGCCATTCTGTGGCAGAGCGACTGGATTGTCAGGGATTACTGCTCAGAGGTAGTGCCCGATATCGCGTTTGAATGGCTGAACTGGGGATTTGAGGAACTGAGCATCTGTGCAAAACTTATCAAAGATAGATTGGTCAACCCTACAGCAACAGTAGAGGAAAAGGCTGCCTGGCGCGAGCTTCTGAACGAGCTCGGCGGTGAGAAATCTCTGGATATTCCCGGCAAACTCCTCAATGAACGCTGGGCAAAGGATTACAAGACCGCCCTCAACTTCTATAAGGAATTCTGCGCTGCGGCTACGGAGAAAAACGAAGCTGCCTGTCTCAATAAGCTGGACAAACAAGCAGAGGTTCTGGAGTATTTCCGCCAGGGTGGTGAATTGGAATTACTGCGGGTGAATGCTCTGGTGGCAGCATTTGAGGAAGCGCTGGACACCATGAGGGACGAAAGCCCCTTCCCCCGCCCCATCCTGCCCAAAAAGCGCCGAACCCCGGCCCGCATGCAGGCACTGGAGCAGTTCTTCACGGCCATACCGGCATTGAAACCTTTATTATTCGACACAAAATGAACCAGAACCATTAGTGTATCATGAAGACTCTTCTCCTCCTTCTGCTCAGTTTCGGTATTCTCCCCTGCTCCGCCGATTTGCCCGCCCTTGCTCCTACCCGGCAGGTGCAGTCAGCATATTCTACTCAGCAGGCTCTGAATGACGCCCTCTCCCTCTACAGGCTGTATTTCGCCGGAAAGGGCATCAATATACACCTCTATGAAGGTGAGACCCTGCCCATCGGGCTGCAGATGCTCACCAGGAGCATTCATCCCTACTGTTCCAGGTTGCGCCAGTTGCCCCCGGAGCAGCTGAGGCAGGTATGCATGCTGGCAGATGCCATTCTGTGGCAGAAAGAATGGATAAAGGATGAGCTGATGGTTGAACACGGTATAGATACAGACCTGGATGAAATGGATATCATCCACGGGTTTGAAAAACTCGCCGTTGAAGCAGAATGGCTGCGCAGCATAGAAAAATCACCGGAACGGGATGCTCTGCTGCGAGAATTCGGAGGGGAAGCCGCTCTCGAGCTCCCAGCAAAGCTCCTGCAGGAACGCTGGGCAAAGGATTACAAGACAGCCCTCACCTTCTACAAGGAATTCTGCGCCGCCGCCTGCGAGGCAGACGAAACCACAGCACTGAGCAAACTGCGCGAGCAGGCGGAGGTGCTGGCTTATTTCCAGAAGGGCGGAGAGCTGGAAATGATTCGAGTCAACAGCCTGGCCCATACCTATATTAATTTCATGCTGTATGATGTAGGAGAGTTGCCCTCCCCTGCGAGAAATCTCCTTACCCCTGCCCGCATGCAGGCACTGGAGCCCTTTTTCACGGCTATACCGGAATTGAAGCGTATACTATGAAGCGAGGACTTATACTGGAAGGTGGTGCCATGCGTGGCATGTTCACCGCCGGTATCATGGATGTGATGATGGAGCACGGCATTACCTTCGATGGCATTGTGGGCGTTTCTGCCGGAGCTGCCTTCGGGGTGAACTACAAATCCCACCAGATTGGCCGCGCTATCCGCTACAATGAACGATTCTGCAATGACAAGCGCTACTGCAGCATCCGCAATCTCTTCCGCGATGGCAATCTGTACAGCAAGGATTTCTGCTATGGTGAAGTGCCGCTCGTACATGACCCGTTTGATTTCGAGACATTCGAAGCCGACCCCACGGAATTCCACATTGTCTGCACCGATGTGGTGACCGGCAAGCCGCATTACCATGTGTTCAAAGGCCGCGATGACCACGAATTCGACTGGATTCGAGCCTCGGCCTCCATGCCCCTGGTGTCGGAAATCGTGGAAATCGACGGGCTGAAACTACTGGACGGCGGCATCGCCGATGCCATTCCGCTGCAGTATTTCGAGAGCATCGGCTACACGCGCAATCTGGTCATCCTGACCCAGCATGCAGAGTACGACAAGAAGGAAAGCGTGGCCATGCCCTTCATCCGGTTCCTGTACCGCAAATATCCGGCGCTGATTCAGGCAATGGAGGTGCGCCACCTCATGTACAACGCCCAGCGGGACTACGTAAACCGCCAGGAAGCCGCTGGCAATGCCCTGGTCATCCGCCCCACTGAGCCCCTGCCCGTCAAACGGCTCACCAAGGACCCCGCCGTACTCCGCGCCACCTACAACATAGGCCGCGCCACGGCAGAAAAACGACTGAACGAAATCCGCAACTATCTCGGCTAAGCCCCGGGCACACTCATGGAACCGCTATTCTTCATCCTGTTCCTGCTCATCCTTATAGGGCTGTGTATTCGCGTCATTATACCGAAAAAAGACGGCACCGTCTTTGCCGGAGCAGGCCCCAGCGGCACCATCTACCCCAAAAAGCAGAAGTTAAGATATATCCGGTGGGTGCTTCTGAATCTGCTCATCATCGTGCTTCTGGTCACGATAGGGTGGCTGATTCTGCAGGAGAAGACAGCCGCAAACAGCCCGACCGCAGCCCATATCATCGCCCTTGTCCTGTGCTCACTACTCTGCGATGTATTCCTGAACGCCCTGCTGGGTTGCATCTATGTCCTGACGCGGCTCATCACCCAGAAAAAGGAACGAACCAACATCATGTACGGAAAGCTGGTGTTGTTCGCTTCGGGCACCTTATTCCTCGGCCGCTATGTGTTCAGCATCCTGAACGGGATTCTAAACGGTTAAATCTGACATTCTCAGCATTCCAGACACCTGGAGGAAGTAATCCTTACTCCAGAGTTCCAGTTGTTCAGGGTGGCGCATGAAGGGCAGCACGTCCTCGGCAGCCGCAGACGGGATGTTGCAAGAATCAGGTCACAGATGGCCTTTTCCGGGCGGGCAACGAGATAAGCCAACCCATCCGGGGTGCGGTTGTGAGTCACTCCCTCGGAATAATACGCACCAGGAACACAAATGTATTCGTAGTGACCGGTGGCATTGTCAAAAGACCTGCTCCGCACAAGACAGGAGGAACGCACGGCATACATACGCTCGGGAATAATACCTCAGGCCGAAAGCACAGTCTCATACGACACATAGGATGGAGCAAGCAGTCGATTTGCAATCAAGCTCGCGGGAATACGACTCCGGACTGCAAAGATAGAGATTGCGACGCAACGGTATGATTTCTCCACGCCGCTGGTGCAAGGTTATACGCGACAGAGGAGCACGATAGTCACGCAGCGCCAGCTTCAGCTCACTGCACGTGACCTGTACACTTCCAAATTGCTTTTCGAGTGTAGTTTGCATACTTCGTCCTATTCTCACTCACAAATTTTGCAGAGTTAATCAGGTTTTTTCTTCATTATCCCTGCAAAATCTGCTGACTTTACAAGCTCATCTTCTTGCGGAAGCGCTGCAGGAGCAGCTTGCCGTACTCTGTGTAATCCATGCGGTCGGCATAGTGGGCACGGTATTCATCGTGTTCCCAGGGGAGGAAGCTGTCGCGCGCTTCATTATCTTCCACGCATTGGATATTGAGGAAATCCTCCAGGCAGATGCGCTGTTCTTCGGTGAGGTAGAGCATCTGGTTGCGCTTGTAGATTTCCGGGTCATTGCCTGGACCGCTGCCGGGATAAATTTCCACCAGTCCCTGCAAATCGGCAATCATGAAGCGGGGCAGCAGGAACCGGTATGCATGCGGCCCGACATAGCTGAGCGCACAGGAACAGGAAACCAGCAAGTCATCGGGAATACGCTGCCAGTCATCCCGCTCCTCCAGCGGAGCCAGAAGCGCCTGAGCCTGCGGGCTCATGTAATCATCCTCCGCCTCACCGCCCAGCAGCACACGCACCTCGCGGTAGCATGTCACCCCTGCAAATACATGTCTGATTCGCTCCGCCAATTCTGCGCGAAGCGGCGTCATCTCAATCGGCTCCGGCGTATAGGAAGCACGCCATTCGGCCTGATGCCTCAGAAACTCCTCAGTCGCTTCCACCGCCGACCGGCTAAACACCTCCAACACAGAGCCAGACCTTTGATGCTTAATCTTTTTGTTATTTTTAGACACCTTTATTATGCAGGGTTAAATGATTTATCAAAATACTGTTTCACCAGCATTGCACCATACTCGCGATGGGACATTTTGTCGGCAAAACGCGCATCGTACGCATCGAGTTCCCAAGGCAGGAAGGCGTTACGCCCAAAGCAGGCCTGCTCCTCTTCATCCACGCGGTCAAGGTTCAGGAAATCGCTCAGGCACTGTTGCTGCGCAGGAGTCAGCAACTGCATCTGCTCCCGCATGTGGGAGACGAACTTACCATTCGGTTTTTCACCGAAATAGACCTCCACCACTCCATGCAGAGCACCCAGCATGAACCGCGGGATAAGGAAACGATACGCCTCCGGGCCGACATAGCACAAGGCAAAGGAACAGGACGCAAGCAGATCGTCGGGAATGGCGTGCCAGTCATCGCGTTCCTCGTGCCGTGCCAGCACGGCCTGCGCTTCCTTGCTCACATAATCATCCTCCGCCTCACCGCCCAGCAACAGTCGGGCCTCCTGGTGACAGGTGACACCTGCAAAAGCCTTTTCAATCTGCTCAACCAGCCTCTCCTTCAGGGGAGTCAGCGCATCCCTGGTGGGATGAAGAGACCGGCGGCGCGACTCCACCTCCGCCAGAAACGCAGCAGCCTCAGCTTTTGCCTCGGGGCTCGCAACTAGTTTTTCGTGTCCGAACCTGCGTACGCTCTTCTTCTCCCCCCTTTTTGCCATGCGGGCAGTATGGCAGTCATGGCCATGAAAGTCAAGCGGCTTTCTTTCTTGGCAAAGCTGGCTGAATCTGCTAGGATGTCCTCATGAGATGGTTCTTGCTTATTCTGGCAACCAGTATGCTGCAGCTGGCACAGGCGCTGACCGTAGAGGTGCGCCACACGCATGGTGTCTTTTACCCCGACCTGAAGCAACAGGCCGTGATGCAGCTCAAAATCACCGGTGAACCGGGCGAAAAAATCAAGAAACTGGAGTTCACCGATGGCAAGACCACCAGCACCAGCGATATCCAGATGGCCAGGCTCACTACCTCCGGCGGCTGGAACGGCTACACGCTGAACACCGGCAAGCTGGCCCAGGAAAAGGGAAAGAAAAAGCCCGATAAGAAGGGTAAAATGGTATTCGAGGTCGACATCGAGGCCGGCCCGGAGCCGGTATACTACTGGCTCAGCTACGATTTAGCCCGCAGCACCAAGCGAGGCAACCTCATTGATGCAGTGTGCTCCAAAGTCACCCTGACAGATGGCAGCACAGTGAAGCCCAAGGTAAAACGAGCCAAGTCCCTTGAAAAACGGGTTATCGGGCGGGTATATCCCTTTGCCTACCGCATTGTGCCCTATTACCGCCCGCGCTGGGTAAAGGGCTGGGGCAATGCCAAGGAGGCAGTGCACCTCACCCCGGAGCACTTCAATCTCTTCACCGACCTGGTGCACTTTGCCTACACAGTAAGCGCCCAGGGTGATATCCAGTACCAGTGGGCGGGCGAAGGCGCCGACCCGAAGGCGGTATCGGATGATGCGTTGCAGGAAATCAAGCGTCTGCACAAGGCAGCCGAGGCCAAGTCCCTGCTGCTGGCCGGATTCGCTCACATGGACGGCCCCATGACCGAAGCCGTGGCAAATCCGCACACCCGCCGCCGACTGGCGGAAAACATGGCTACCTGGGCCATTGAACGCGGGTACGATGGCATCGACATCGACTGGGAATACCCGGATACCCACGAGCAATGGGTGAATTTCGGCCTGTTTGTGGCCGACCTGCGCGAGGAAATGGCGGGGTCCGGGCTTTCACTCAGCATTGCCGCCTCCGTCACCTACAAGGTGCCGATTTATGATGTGACCGACCAGCTGGATTTCCTCATGACCATGTCCTACGATGACCTGGGGCCCCAGCATGCCTCCATGGGACGTTTCCAGGGAGATGCCCGCAAGTGCCTGAACGATTTCCGCATGCCCAGGCAGCGCGTGGTCATCGGCCTGCCCTTCTACAGTAACCAGCAAGGCACCCTGAGCACACAGTACGGCTACTCCCAGATTATCGGCTGGTATCCGCGCATCAAGCCCACGGAAAACACCTTCCAATCCAAAAATCAGGATGGCTCCGCCGGCCCCATGCATTCCTTCAACGGGCCGGTGCTCATTGCTGAGAAATGCCGCTGGATGAAGCAGGAGAAATTCGGCGGCGTCATGATATGGGCCTACGATACCGATGTAAAGCTGGGGCACCGTGCCTCGCTGGGCAGAGCCATGTATAAAGTTGTCAAACAATCCAGATAATATGCGAACACTGTATCTTCTTATTCTGCTGGCAGGCATGCTGCTGCCTGGTTCTGCGCTCACGGTCATTCCCGACCCGGAGGCAGATAAACGTCACGAAGCCTACGCGGCACTCAACACTATCTGCATCGGCCATCTGGAAAAGGTGACCGACCGTGCAAGCGCCGATGCTGCGGCAAAAAACATCAAGGCCGCCCGGAAGAAGCACCGCATCGACGGCCGCGACTTCACAAGTGAGAGGGACACTCTGCAGAGCATGAGCGAGAAGCTCAGCAGGCAGTACTTCCACGGCTCAGCAGCGCTGGCAGAGGAGCTGGAGTACCCACAGGAGGATGCCATCATCCCCACCCCTCTTACCGATGCTATCATGGAGCAGTTGCAGAAAGAACTGGTGGAACACCTCTGCAAACCGTTCGATTGCATAGAAGCGCACCGCCGACTGGCCCAGCAGGAAGGGCTTAGCGGGGAATTACTCCTCCGGATTCCGCACAACCAGGCAGAACTCATCAGCGGTGGCCCCGGCTTTACCAGAGAAACAGCCTGGATGGTGGATACAGAAGATGAGCGCAAGGCTCAATTCACCGCCTCGCAGATTGCCTTCACCGCTCTGGGCCCCATGTACAAGGCCGAGCACCGGAAGGAACTGACCGATACCCGCCGCTACATGGTATTCACCCTGGAGGTGATTCGCGATGGGCAGAAATACGTGGTGGAGCAGTGGTGCGACACCACCGCCACCGGAAAGGTGTATTCCCCGGCCAGGAGAGAACGCGCCCGGAAGAAGATAAACGAGCTGGCCCGCGAGCTGTACTCTACGCTGCTCAGCATCTGCGACGAGGAAACCGCTGAGGACTTTGGCGAGGATGTGCTGGAGCTCTGCGAGGACATCGATGAACAGGACCGCATCTGCGAGGCCGATGAACTGGTGCTGAACCATCTGTACGACGCGCTTGAAATGCCCGAACGCGAGCGCATTGCCTCACATCTCAGAAGACTGAGGTTCGACCTTTACAGGGTATATGATGAAGACCTGAAAAAGGCCCTCGACTGCTACCTCGACGTCCCCGTACCACACTGACGCCATGTCGACACCCCGCCAGCTTCTGCTGCTGCCTGCCCTGCTGCTCTGCTCCTGCCAGCAGCAGGTGGAGACCTATACGCTCCCGGAAGCACGTGATTTCCTGGACATGGCAGATAACACCATGTCCCGTGGTATTGACTACCTGGGCAGCGATGCGGAATACCACTACTTTGAAATCAAGCGGGAATTCGCCCGCGACCCGCGATTCCGCATCAGCAGGGATACCGCGCTGTATCCCCCCGCAAAAATCCGCCCCTACCACAGCTGGTTCCCTGACCGCACCACTGCATGCAAGGAGCTGAAAGGGCTGCGCCTGAGCATCCACGATGCACCGGGTGGATTCATTTACCAGCTGGAGGGCAAGGATTACACCAGCCCGGCCGACATTCCTGCCAGCCAGTGGCAACACGTGCACCACGTGTACCTGGGGCACAAAAGTCTCACTGTCTCCAGCAGCATGAGAGAAAGCATCGCTCCCTATCTGCAGGGGCGCACCGATATCCGCTACAGTGGCCCCACAAGCAGCATACCGGCGCACCAGCTTCCGCCGGGAACCTACCCGGGAGCGCCCGACAGCAAAACCATTGACGAATTAATAAAGGCCTCTCGCGCTCGTAAGCTGCCGGGAAATCGGAGATTTGTCGAGCAGGCACACCCTGTCAGAAATTTTGTGAAAGAACCGGCTTCGCGCAGGCGTATCATAGGCATACATGAATAAGCAGGTTCTCCTTTCCAGTATTCTCTGCGTCCTGCTGGGCGCACCGCAGCTCATGGCCGAACAAGCAGTACCGCAGCAGGTTGCGGATGTGCAGCAGGCCATTCAGGCCGGCGAGCATCCTTTCTTCGATAAGGGTTTGTATCCCGACTGGTCGAAGCTGACCCCGGCGCAGGCCCGCATTGACTCCGCCGCAGCCATGGTGCTGGCCCGCCACCGTCTGGAGCAGCTCAGCAGCATCCGCCCGGAGGAAGCCACTTTTGAGAACACCTTCCTGGCACTCGACCAGGCACAGGAAGAACTGGGCAATGTTCAGAACCGTCTCTACCACCTCAAGACAGTAGCCGATAATGAGGAGCTGCGCAAGGTGCAGGAAGAACTGATGCCCGAGTGGAATGCTCTGGGTGCGGAAATACTGGCCAATGAGAAAATCTGGAATGTGCTGCGCAGCGCGGCTGCCCAGCCCTGGGTGAAGGAACTTTCCCCCGCCAGACAGCGATTCGTAAACCAGATTATCCAGAATTTCCAGGACCAGGGTGCCAACCTGAGCCCCGGGCAGAAGGCCCGCAAGAAGGATATAGAGGATGAAATGTCCCTGCTCCAGCTGGAATTCGGCAAGAATGTGCAGGACTCTACCGAGGCATGGGAACTCATCATCACCGACCCCGCCCAGCTGGAAGGCATGAGTGCTGACTGGATGGACAAGGCCCGCGAGGATGCCCGCAAGCATGTTCACGGTGAGGACACAGCCCCGGCCTGGCGCATCACCCTGCAGAGCGCCAGCTACGGCGAAGTGATGCGCTACTGCAAGGTGGAAACCACCCGCAAAGCCTGCTGGGAGGGCGCCCGCACCATCGGCAGCGGCCAGTTCGACAACGCCGGCATTGTGGCACGCATCATGGAACTGCGCCGCGAACTGGCAGAGCTGCAGGGATTCGACACCTACGCCGACCTTACCACTCAGCGCCGCATGGTGGGTGGCGGTAAGAACGCCCTCAAGTTCGTGGACGACATGATGCAGAAGGTAAAACCTGCTTTCGATGCCGAATGCAAGCAGCTGCTCGATTTCGTGACCAGACGCACCGGACGCGTGACTACGGCACTGAATCACTGGGACCGCGCTTACTACATGCGCGAACTGGCCGAGGAGCTGTACGAATTCGACGCTGAAACCCTGCGTCCCTACCTCTCCTGCAACCAGCTGGTGGATGGCATGTTCACCATCTTCTCCAACCTTTACGGCATCTCCTTTACAGAGCTGCCCAGCCAGTGCCTGAAGGAAGGCGAAACCGCCCAGCCCCATGTCATCCCGACCTGGCATCCGGAGGTGCGTGTGTTTGCCGTGAGCGATGACCGCACCGGCTACCACCTGGGCACCTTCTACATGGACCTTTTCCCTCGCAGTGGCAAGCGCGAAGGCGCCTGGGTCATGCCCCTGGGGTATGGTAAGCCAGCCACCGGGAACAAACCGCATGAACCGCACCTGGGCTGTCTGGTGGGTAACCTCACCCCCGCCACCGGTGACAAGCCTGCCCTGCTCAGCCACCGCGACGCCGTGGTCCTCTTCCACGAGTTCGGCCACATGATGCACTGCATGCTCAGCAACACAGAGCTGCAGGCCCATTCCGGCACCAGCGTAGCCTGGGACTTTGTGGAGCTGCCCAGCCAGATTACCGAAAACTGGGCCTGGGAGCCCGAGGCCTTTGCCATCTTCGGCTACCACTACGAAAACGGCAACCGCATGCCCGATGAACTCATCAACAAACTGCTGGCCAGCCGCTACTTCCTGCCCGCCACCGACAACATGAGCCAGCTCTGCGTCGCCAAGCTCGACCTGGAAATGCACATGAACTACGACGAGAAGTTCAAGGGCAAGGACCTCGATGCCGCTACCAATGAGCTGCTTGCCCCCTGGCAGATTAACTACACCGTGCCGGGTGTCTCCATCATGCGCCGTCTCCGCCACTGCATCACCGGTGGCTACAGCGCCGGCTACTACTCCTACAAATGGGCCGAGGTGCTGGCTGCTGATGCCTACTCCCGCTTCCAGAAGGAGGGTGCCCTGAACCGCAGCACCGGCCAGGATTTCCGCAATGAAATCCTCTCCAGGGGTGACAGCGCCGCCGCCGCTGAGCTCTACCGCAATTTCATGGGCCGAGAGCCCAACCCGGATGCCCTCCTCCAATCCCAGGGCCTCTGCAAATAACTCCCCCGGAAGACACCTTCTCAGGAACCGCAGATTTTGTCTGCGGTTCTTTCTTTTTCTGTCTATTTTAGAATTATTCCACTTGACTATTCTTGTCATGATGATAGAATAAGCTCACCAGAAAAGAAAGCATCTGACCCGTTTTGCATAAAAACAGGTAAATAACCCCGGAATGCATCTTGACTTCTCAACCAGCTGGGAGTAGAATACCCGAACTGGTGGAGAGCCTGGAGGCCCGCCTCCGGGGGAGAAAACAACTCCAAACCAAAAGTATTTTATGACAGAAACAACATGCACTCAGGACTGCGCCTGCATCGATCCGTGGCAGGGCTTTAAACCGGGCGAATGGACAAATTCCATCAACGTCCGCGACTTCATCCAGCAGAACTACACCCCCTACACCGGCGAGGGCGACTTCCTGGCCGGCCCCACAGAGGACACCACCGCCCTCTGGGACGAGGTGAAGGACCTGATGAAGAAGGAAATTGACGCCGGCGGCCTGCTTGGCGCCGATACCGAGGTTGTATCCACCATCGTTTCCCACGCTCCCGGTTACATCGACCAGGCCCGCGAGAAGATTGTCGGTCTGCAGACCGATGCTCCGCTGAAGCGCGCCCTCATGCCCTTCGGTGGTCTGCGCATGGCCCAGAAGGCTCTGGAATCCTACGGCCTGCAGATGTGCCCGCACACTGCCGAATTCTTCGGTCGCATCCGCAAGACGCACAATGAAGGCGTGTTCGATGCCTACACCAGCGACATCCGCGCTGCCCGCTCCGCCGGCATCATCACCGGTCTGCCCGATGCCTACGGCCGCGGTCGTATCATCGGCGACTACCGCCGCGTAGCCCTCTACGGCACCGACAAGCTCATCGCCGCCCGTCGCAAGGACCTGAAGGACCGCGAAGCCGGCGCCATGACCGATGCCACCATCCGCCTGCGCGAAGAGCTCAACGAACAGATTCGCGCCCTGGCCGAACTGGCAGAAATGGGCAAGAGCTACGGCTGCGACCTGAGCCGCCCGGCCACCAACTCCCGCGAGGCCGTGCAGTGGACCTACCTGGGCTACCTGGCCGCTGTGAAGGAGCAGAACGGTGCCGCTATGTCCCTGGGCCGTGTTTCCACCTTCCTCGACATCTACTTCGAGCGCGACCTGGCCGCCGGCACCATCACGGAAGCCGAAATCCAGGAGCTCATGGACCAGTTCGTGATGAAGCTGCGCATGGTGCGCTTCATCCGCACCCCCGAGTACAACAGCCTGTTCTCCGGCGACCCCACCTGGGTGACCGAATCCATCGGCGGCATGGGCGAAGACGGCCGTACCCTGGTGACCCGCAGCTCCTTCCGTATGCTGCAGACCCTGTACAACCTGGGACCGGCACCCGAGCCGAACCTGACCGTGCTGTGGTCCACCGCCCTGCCCGAAGGCTTCAAGAAGTACTGCGCCAAGGTTTCCATCGAGACCTCCTCCGTGCAGTATGAGAACGACGACCTGATGCGCCCGTACTGGGGCGATGACTACGGCATCGCCTGCTGTGTGTCCGCCATGCGCATCGGCAAGCAGATGCAGTTCTTCGGTGCCCGCGCCAACCTGGCCAAGGCTCTGCTCTACGCCCTGAACGGCGGTATGGACGAAGTGAAGGGCAAGCAGGTGACCCCGCCCGCCCCGCGCTACGAAGGTGAATACCTGGAGTACGACAAGGTGATGGAGCTGTTCGACAACATGCAGGATTGGCTCGCCAAGACCTACATCGATGCC
>JAZQVE010000091.1:0-43422 GCA_045631705.1 Akkermansia sp.
TGTGGCTGCGACGCCATCCTCAAGTAATTCGCGTTGCGAACCATAGGTTATGCGTCACCCCGCAGATATCACCCCGCTTACCTTTCTGGATTATCCGAAAAAAGCGGCCTGTATCTTCTGGTACACCGGGTGTAATCTGCGTTGCCCCTACTGCTATAACCCGGAACTTGTTCTGAGTCATGGCGGCGGGCAGGATGAGATGGCTTTCCTCCGGGAGCGCGCCGGCTTTTTAGATGCCGTAGTGCTTTCCGGAGGAGAGTCCACCCTCAACCCCGATATTGCTGAAGTCTGCCGCGAGATCAAGAATCTCGGCTACCTTATCAAGGTCGATACGAACGGCAGCAATCCGCAGGTTATCCGTAACCTGCTGGAAGAAAAATTAATTGACTACGTGGCACTTGATAACAAGATGCCCTCCAACCGCAGCTGGCGACTCCCCGGCGGCACGCTGCTTTTCGAGCGCTATCAGGAAACGCTCAAGACTCTTCTTCTGTACGGAGTGGAGCACGAGGTGCGCACCACCGTGCACCCCGGCCTGCTGGATGAGGCCGATATCCTTCGCATGATTCGCGATACCCAGGCCCTGGGTTACAACGGCACCTACTACCTCCAGTTCTTCTTTGAGCCGGATAAGGGCAAGACCCTCGGCAACCTGGAGCCTCCCACCCGTCGCTATGACCGCCGCCTGCTGGACGACATGAGCCCGCTCAAGATAGGTTACCGCAATTTCCCCGAGGACAGGTACAGGTAAGAATGAACTCTCTCCTGATTAGCTTTTGCCTTTGTGTTGTAGCATGCCTGTTCTGCAGCTGTACCGTCAATACATCAACCCGTATTGCGGATTATGCCCGTGAGTACGAGTGTGTGCGCTTAGAGGGCCCAGTATGGCGCAGTGGCGATACATTCTATATTCAGGGCCACAGCGGTCAATATCGCCGCTGCCCGGAGTTGATACAGTGGGCCATGTCGCCCGGAGTGGATGGGACTTATATACCTTTGCCAGAGGTAGAGGAACACCCCTCCTGCATATATGAGGTAGGCGGAAATATTGACCCTCGGTGGTTTACTGAGAATCCTGGTTGGTATGTTTATCGGGAGTCTGGAATCCTTGCTTCTGCGGAATTGCCATCTGGTGCTGTATTGGAAGAGGATTGCTTGAAGCTGGCCGGTGCAATTCCTACTGGAAAGTATGAGACAAATCTGAATGCCTGCTGGGCGTATCCTCTTTCTGCGGCCTGTTTTGTTGCGGTGGATATCCCCTGTGCAGTTCTGAGCCTGTTTTATTATGTCTTTTCAACTCCCTTCATTGAAATGGGTATAGACCCGTATCCTGACTGGCTTTGAATACACGGGTGCCGTGATAAATTGGAGTTTGTCGGGCGGATGTTTCTGGTCGGAGCGGGGGACTTTAGTCCCCCCAACGGTTATGTTTTCGGGACTGAAGTCCCGTGCTCCGAAGGATTTGAGCCCCCGCCAAATCGCAGCCTTTACCAGGAGCGTTTTGCCTTGCGTTCTGCTTTTTTTGCGGCTTTTTCGAAGCGCAGTCGGGCAGGGTGCTTCAGGAATTGTGCGTAGGCAGCATCAGGCAACAGGGCTTTGAGCCCACTGCGGTCGTAGAGAGATTCAGTGTACTTCTCTGCGTTGGAGGCCTTGTCCAGAGCATAGTATAGACCAATGCTGAGGACGCATTCTCCTTTTTCATCAAGCAGGTTGAGTTTGTCTACCGGCCAGTAGGGCTTGATGATGCCATTCGCCGGCATGTGCTTTATTGTGGTAGTCCATTCTCCATTTTTCGTACGAGTGGCGCAGTACAGGTAATCGGAGTGGACACATTCACGCTTCAGTAGAGGAATGGGAAGTGCCTGATGGAGAATCGACATCATGGAGTCAAACTCGGCTTTGCTGAGTTTTTCATCCTTCACCGGGGGTAAATCTGCGCCTGTGCAACAGCAATCACCACGCTCACGCACAATAACGCCGCTGCGTGCCTTTGCCAGCATACTCTTGAACTCACCAAAGTCGTCATCGCGCTGCTTCGTATGTGTGGTGTACTCCCGTTCGGTAAGCGCTTTATTCATCTGCGATACCTTATCCATGAACAGCTTCTGCCTATTTTGCTGTTGCTGGGTGGTCTGGCAGGCTGTAAGCGACAGAGCAAGAATAAGGACGAGTGCACGGTGCATGGCGCGGATACTAGCACAGCCTCTGCAGATTGTCGAGTTTTAACACACTATCGGAGCATGGTTCTTGACATGTGGGCTCTTTTACTGCATACTGGCAGGCAAATGAACAAACTACCTTATTTTCTTGCCGCTTTGGCCATCGGCTCAGTTTTCTGCATGGCTGCTGATAATGATGCCTATGTATGCCGTTTGCAGTCTCTGACCCGCGAGTTTCCTATTGAGGCAAAGGAGAAATTTCGTCCGCGCTGGCTTCGCAGTACGCCTCTGTTGCTGGACCTCCAGGTGGTGCCACCGTCTGAGAAGGTGACGGTTCTGGCTATCAGTGCAAATGATATTTCCATCACCGATGCTCAGGGTAACGCTCTTGAGTGGTCTCTTGATGAAGTATTCGGCCAGAGCGGAGACGATATTGAGCTCAATGTCTATACCGTTCCGCAAGGTGAATGGGCAGAAATCAAGGGCAATCTGACGGTTAAGATTGGCGGCGATATTGTCACTCAACCTGGTCAGACTGTTCAGATGGGGGAGAAGGGGAAACTGGATATCCCTGGCTGTGACATATCTTACGAATGGGATGAAAACGAGGATTTGAGGATTTCCATGAGCAATAGCGATGCCAACTCGCTAGACGATTTTATTTTCAAGACACCATCAGGCGAGGATGTGAGAATTGTCAGTTCCAGTCAGACATTAGGTGAGCAGGAAGTAAGTTGGCAATTCGAATTTGAAAAGGATATAAAAGCGGTATCTGTTCTGGCTAAGACATACAGTGCTCTGAAGGATATTACGGTGCCGGTCAATATGAGAATCGGTTTCAGTGGTGAGATAAAGGCTGAGTAACGTGGATACTTCTTCGTCAGAAACAAAGCCAATGCAGGTGCTGGAGGGCATCTGCGTTGGCGTGTCGGATGGTGATTCGATACATCTGGAACTGCCGGATGGTGAGCGAGTGCGCGTTCGCCTGTATGGAATTGATGCGCCGGAGAAGGACCAGGACTTTGCTCTGGCTGCCCGAAAGAAACTTGGGAAGCTCATTTACGACAAACAGATTCGCGTCGAGGTGGCAGAGATTGATAAATATGGCCGCTATGTGGGCAGGGTGTATGCCGGTGCGCGTTATGTGAACCGCTTTATGCTGAAAGAGGGGCTTGCCTGGCATTACAAGCATTACGCGGCAGATGATGAGCTTCTGGCTGAGGCCGAGGCCCGGGCCAAGGCTGCGGGCAGGGGGATATGGGCTGCAGAATCGCCCCTGCGTCCGCGTTATTTCCGCAGTGAAAAAAGAAAGGAGAACGAACAATGAGCCGGTGCCTTCTGCTCATTATGGCCAGCTGTTCCTTCCTGTTGAACAGCTGTCTTGTGAATCTGCATACCCGCATTGCCGATTATGGGCGTGAGTATGAGGGCATCATCCTGCCGCGAGGTAAGGAATTGCCTGTCTGGAACTGTGGTGACCGTCTGTACGTGGAGGGGACCAGAACTATGTTCGAGCGGCGGAACACAGAATTGTGCTATGTGTTTTATTCCTACGCTTCCGGGCAGTTGCTGCAGAAGAAAGGGGAACCCGCGCAACCCTGCTACGTGGTATTTCACCAGGAGAAGCGCAGTAGCGAGCCCTTGCAGGATTGCTGGATTCTCACCAATAAGAAGACAGGAAAACCGGTGATGGTCTCGCTGGTCGGCGATGAGTATTCTACGCTCACTGTTTCGTATCCCGGTCTGAGTTCCTATCCGATGGTTGATTCTCCCTGGGCTGGGAATGCTGCGTACGTCAGCTTTGCCGACGCGTTGCCTCATTCTGCTGTGGCAGACAAGCCGCTGAACATCACAACGTCCAGCGATAAATTGGCGCTTGAAGGAATCACGCCTGAGGGCCTCGTGTATGTGACGGGGGCAAGCCGCCTGAATGGACATGCTCTGTGGGCTTATCCTCTGGCAGGTGCCGCATTTGTAGCCGTGGATATACCGTGCACATTGGCGAGTGCGCTATTGTTGCCGTTTATCGAGATTGGCGGGAATCTCGGGGGCTCCTGGTTCAAGTAAAGTTCCGGGCTTCGGCAGATGCGTGCCGCATTGGCTCTACGTAGAAAAATACCAGCCAGAGTTCTCTGGAACCATGGCTGGTGAAGATACGCTGGAAATAGTTTCCCTTATCTTGTCCTTCTGCGGCGGGCTGCCAGGAAGGTGAGCGCTGCAAGGCTGAGCGTTGTTGTGGCCGGCTCGGGCACGATGAAGAGATTGATACATCCTCCGACGTAGGCCAGCGTGTAGTCGTGCGTCTGATCCAGGTTGCTGAACACACCATTGACGCTGAGTTGCGAGTTGTCAGCAATTTCGCTGCCGTCGAGCGTGAGGGCATCCACTCCGCTGAAGAGTGTCACCCCTTGCAGACCATACAGTTGTTCAAGCATGGAATCAGAAAGGGTCAGCGTCATTCCCGTGGCCAGGTCTACATCGCTGCCCATGGTGAGCGTTCCGTTCATAATAAGCTCCGAGTCAGCATTGAATGTAAGGTTTGCATTGAGAGTTGCGCCCACGCCCACCTCGAGGATAGATACACTCAGAGAGGTTTCCTGGGCGCTGGTGATATCGCCACTGTCTACGCCTGCCTGACAATAAGCCGTGAAAGTGGTGCCGCTGCTCAGCCTGAGTCTGGTGAGTGCTCGTTCTTCTCCCATCACGGCGCTGGTCTGTGAGCCGTTTTCAATCTCAATCTCGGTAATGCCGGCATCCAGCGTTGCCTTCAGTTCAACCTGTACATTATCCAGCGTCAGCGTGCTGGTCGTGATGGTGCCGTCGTATTTGTCGAATCCGTTTTCGTTGTCGGATGCCGTTACTCCGCGGAGCGTCACCTTATCCGCCGTGATATTTCCGCCGATGCTGGCGCTGTTGCCTTCCACGGTAACACTGGCGGTGGCACCGGCCTTGCGCGTTGCGGAGCCCTTGGTAATATCACCTGTGATTTCGCCGCCGGTAATGAGCACGCTGGTGTTGCCGATGGTGCCGGCATCGCCGCCTGCATTGATGTTGCCGGTAATCTTGCCGCCAGTCACGATAATGCTGGCATTGTCCACTACGCCTCCGCTGACCTTTGAGCCGCCGATGACATTGCCATTCACAGCAGCACCGTTAAAGACGAGTTTTGCGTCGCCGATAACACCGTCGCCATGGATGGCGCCGCCCACGACATCGCCGCCCACGGTGCCGCCGTTCAGGTATACATGGAAAGACTCAGCATCGCCTCCACCATAGGAACCTGCGATGGCTGCGGTCTGACCGCTGTAAGTACCGTTACCTATGGTGGAACCATCCACCAGTTCCAGGGTAAGACGCGCCCCGGTAGCACTATTCATGGCGCCAAAAATGGTATTGTTTACGTTGCCGGTGAGCTGCACATTCACCTCTCCGCTGTTCTGAAGAACGGTCATACCTGTCCAACCGGTTGCGGAAGTTAACTGGACCGTTTTCGGAGATTCGGCAGAGGTTACAATCTGCGTGGATGTTTCGAGTGCAACCTCCGAGGCTCCTGAGAAGTCCTTGCCGCTTGTGAGGTAGGCGGTGTTGCTTACCAGACCCTTGACTGGAGCCTCATTCTGCGTGGTATAGTAGGCGTTTTCTGCAGAGCTCATGCCCAGGGTTGTCGGCGCATAGGCCTTATCTGCCCAGGTGAGCCCGGTGATGGAGCCATCTGCACCGGAGGCTGAGATAAGAATACCGTTGAGTCCGGTGCCCTCTGTTGCACTGAGTCCCTGGCCGATGAGCATATCATCCAGCCACACATAGTAGCCGCTCAGTACGTTGTCTGCCGTGTTGCCATTGTGCCATGCAATGCGCAGATTCCCTTCATCTGACAGGGTGGAATTATCCCAGCAGAAAAGCACATCGGAACCCCACATGATGTATCCTTCGCTCAGGTTCAGCGTGCCGCTGTTGGTGCCGTCGCCCAAGGAAATGCTGAGAGCATTGTCCGCTGCCAGCCAGCCATCAGCTGCGCCGTTGCCGAAGGTTGCAGAGAAATCGATAGTGTAGCCATCTGCCATCGTGAATGCGTTCTCTGCGACAAGTTGAGAGGTGCCGTCTGCCACGGTGCCGATAGTTGCCCCATTCCAGCCGCTGGTGCCCTGGCGTTCAAGCCCGGCTGTGCGGCCACCGATTCCCATGGCGCGGGCAAGGTTGCCTGCCATGATGATGGAGCCCTGGTCATTCGGGTGCAGGCGGTCACTGCTGCTGTTGAAGAAGGCATCGTGCCCCATGTATCGTTTGGATGCAGTCTGGTCAATCATACCGCGGTTGACATCAACGTAGATGACGTTTTTGCCTGTCTGGGAAGAATATGCCTTAGTCCATTCCTCCAGGAGTCGGTTGTACTCTGCTCCTGCGTAGTGGTCCATGTCGTTGTTGTGGTTGCCATGGCTTCCCCAGGGGGTGATGGAAAGCATGTAGAATGTATCTCCATCGTTGTACACATCGTCCACAATGGTACTCATGGTGCCCCAGTACTCGCTGGCTGTCCAGTTATACTTGTCATTTTCTGCATCGTAGGTAACGGTGCCGCCCAGTACCTTCTGCATCTGGGTCACATATTGCGCGGTTGTGGGCCCGGAATTGGGCGTGTCAGATAATAAGTCGTTCGTGCCCATCATGCAGAACCACGTGTTGCTATCATAATTCTCCGCAGTGCTGGATGTGGAATGACCACCGTAGTTTACACCGGAGCTGTACGATACTCCGTTGGCGCTGTGTGAGGTGCTGCCGGAGATGATATTGTGCGTACGGCCGGAGGCCTGGGCAAGGTGCACATTGGCAAACTCCTCGCCGCCATAGCTTGAACCCGCATCCTCTGTATGTCCCGGGGCGTTGTAATATCCTTCGCGAGGACCGACAATTTCATTCTCAATACCGTTATCCGTGAGTATCTTGAACATCTGCCAGCGGTAACTCTGGTCATTCACACCATGGGTGATGGAATCTCCCATGAAGGTGACGCGGCCAATGCTGGTGCCATCTGTGCGGTTGCTTTCAAAGGGCTGGCTGTAATCGGGTGGTGGAACATAGGAGCCGGTATCCAGCGTGGAAGCGGTGTTAAGTGTTACGGAGGTTACATAGTTCAGATTCACATAATAGCCATACAGCGCAGTGTTGCCGCCGGCTTTAAGGTCGCTTGCATTGTACAGCTCGACGGATGTTCCTTCGCTGTTCCTGGTACTCACTTTTACACCTTCTGTGGAGCTATTGGTGATATTGAGAGTAACTAAGCCATTGACTGCGTACGTGTTCAGCGTTTCATATGCAATATTCTTAGTAGTTGAATTCCAGGAGGCGCCATTCCAATAGCCTGAGAGGTATGGCACCCGGGTCCCGGTATCCTTACTGGTATCTGCATTGTCTGCCAGACCATAGTCGGCAGCATTACAATCCCACAGCAACAAATAGTTGCCTGTCTTGTAGTCGTTAGAATTTACATAGCTGACCAGCGAACTGAGACTGATGGTGATATCCACCGAAGTATTCGCTTGTGATTCCACCGCAAAGAATCCTTTGCCATTGTAGATGACGTTGTTTGTTTCATCGCACCAGGATTCGGTGAGGTTGGTGTAGGTGGCGGCATGGATGCTGCTCATGCTGCAGGCGAGTAAGCAGGCCAGAAAAAGAGTGCGTTTCATGCGTGGAGTCTATATAGAAAGGTCCTGTAATAACGAAATACTCTATGATAAAATAGCGCATCTGCGCCCTTGGATGCAAGAAAAAATTACGGATGCAGCAATAAGAATAATCCGTCTGGGAATCAGTTATGAAGAATTTTAGTGCATGACCGTCACGACAAAGCGTTGACATGGGCGCATAGTATTGTTAGAATAAAGGTTCTCATGAACAACAACTACGAAACATTAATAGAAGAGCTGCAGGAGCTGATTGTAGAAGTGGCGGATCTGCAGGATGATGTGGTAATTACTCCTGAGACGCCTCTGTTCAGCGAAGAGGGACTTGGGCTGGATTCCATTGATGCTATGGAAATCAGCACGATGCTGCGCCGCCGTTATCATGTGACCCTTGATAAGGAGACACAGGATGTGGACAGCCACTTTGCTACCGTGGCATCTCTTGCCTCTTTTATTATGGAAAATCAGAAGAACTGATAGACAGATATGACAACCCGAGAGAAAGTAGACAGCTTTGTGCGCGAAGTTCTGGAGAATGATTTCTCCATCGAGCTTGATGGCCAGACTCTGAATGACGAAACGAATCTGTTTGAGGAGCTTGACCTGGACAGCATCGACGCTGTGGATATTGTTGTGCGTGTTCAGAAGCAGTTCGAAGTTACGCTGACTCCGGAGGATTTCAAGGAGGTTCGTAATTACGGCGGTTTGCTGGATGTGATCTGCAAGGCTGTAGAAGCCAATGAATGATCTGGATATTTAAAATTCTGGCAGGCATCTGCGCTGTGTTGTATCCATTGCTTGTGCTTTGGGTGCTCACATCGTTCCGCGCTCATTTACAGGAGATATGCATGTACGCGCTGCCGGTGCTGGTGGTGGTGTGCATAGTGCGGTGGTATAGGGACCGCAGGTTGGGCAATCTGTTCAACCCCTGTGCTGCTCTGGTGTTGCTTGTAGTGGTTGCCGCGACGGATGCTCCGGATTTCTTTAAACTGTACCCTATACTGGTGAGCGCCGTATTGCTTGTTCAGTTTGGGGGTACGCTGATTACTCCTCCTACGATGATAGAGCGTTTTGCTCGTCTGGCGAGTCGTGGGGAGGAGTTGCCTGCGTCTGCTGTAGCGTATTGCCGCAAGGTTACATGGGTGTGGGTGTTTTTTTTCTGTTTCAATATTGCAGTATCCTCATTCACTGCAGTGTTGGACAACTGGGAAGTGTGGACCCTGTATAATGGTTGCATTTCATATATACTCATAGGTATTCTGTTAGGGGGTGAGTGGATAGTGCGCCGCTACTTGCAGAGCAAACAGAGCCAACAGAATTGATATTAGAAGTTATGATTCAGCCGTCTTGTCTATTGTTGTCCGATACCCGGGAAGAAACGCCCTTGTTCCGACGCAGGGAATCCATTGTTACATTAGGCGAGTTCCGGCGGGATGTAGCATTCCTTGTAGGGACCGTCCGGCAAAGCGGGGCATCGACCGCTGTGTTGTACACAGAGGATAATTATGATTTTGCCGTCGGGTTATTTGCATGTCTGCATGCCGGGGTGAGGACCATTCTGCCGGGTAATCTGTGCGAAAACATGCGAGCCCGGCTTGAGGCCCCCGGAACTGTGTTTGTGCATGAGTTGAATAAAGCCGAGACTCCCGCAGTATTGTCGCCTGTAGATGCTGCATGTGTTCCGGTGGAGTTCTTTACTTCGGGAAGTACGGGTGAGCCTAAGAGGATAGCGCGGACATTTGCCAACCTGGAGGCTGAATTGGAAATGCTCGAGGAGGTATTTCCCGATGATTTCCGCATCACTGAGGTGTTTTCAACCGTCAGTTTTCACCATGCGTATGGTATCATCTTCGGCTTGCTGCTCCCCCTCAGTCGATGCCTGCTGAGTGATACCGCACCCTTCAGCGGATTAACTCCCTGGTTGAGCCGTGTGGATTCCCTGGCAACACCCGGAAGCCTTGTGTGGCTCGTGACAACTCCTGCATTCCTCCGCGTGTGGGCCGACAATACGGATCTGGCTACGTTGAAGCATCGTCCGATACGTTTGCTTTCGGCGGGTGCGCCTTTGCCTGTGGAGATTGCCCGGCGTGTGGCTGAGGTGACGGATGCACGGATATATGAAATATTCGGCAGCTCTGAGACTGGTGTGGCTGCATACCGGCAGCCGCTGGAAGCTTCCGAGTGGCGGAAGTTCACCCAGGTGCGTATGGAGCTGTGTGGGGATAGCGGCATGCATATATACTCCCCGGCGGTGCTGCCCGGGGCTCCTGCGAGTCTGGGAGATTCTGCCGAGTTGATGCCGGATGGCCGTTTTCGCTTGTTGCCCAGAGTAGACCGGATTGTGAAGCTTGCAGATAAGCGGGTGTCCCTCACAGAGGTTGAGAAATGCCTGACAGATAGCGGATTAGTGAGTCAGGCTCATGCGCTGGTGCCTGCGCACCAGCGTGTTGCGCGGATGGCGGTTGCCGTGGTCCCTTCACCCACTGGTGTGGAATTGCTCCGGAATGAAGGATACGCTGGATTCAGGCTGGCTCTTCGTGCTGTGCTGGCCCAGCAGGTGGAGCAAACCCTGCTGCCCAGGAAATGGCGTGTTGTCGGCGAATTGCCGTGCAATGCCCAGGGGAAAGTAAGCATGACTGCGGTTGAATCGTTGTTCAGCTGTGCCTTGCAGGTACCCCTGATGACTCCAGTGTCAAAAGCTGCTGATAAGCTGGTATTCCGTTTACTTTATGTGCAGGATTCGGCGTATCTGGCAGGGCATTTCCCCGGATACCCGATTATTCCGGGAGTGGTTATTCTGCAGGCCCTGAGTGAGCTTCTGAAAAATTACTGGGGCCTGAGGGTGACTGGTATTGCCCGACTTAAATTTTCTGCGGAGACCCTGCCTGGTAATGAGCAATTAGTGACACTGACCCGGAAGGGGGATTCGGTCAATGTTGATATCCACCTGTGTGACAATGATGCGAAGGCCTGCCAGGGGCGCCTCCTGGTCTGTCCGTCTGCAAAAGTGCCTGCTTATTTAATCTAATCCAAGGTCTGCGGCTGCTTCATTGCAGAGCCGTATGGATTCTTTGTGTTCAGATGCCTCCATGCTGGCGTAGATGGCGTCATGCAGGGTCAGGGTGAATACGGGACAGTGTTCGCCTACATACCACCATGGTGCTTCCTTAGTCAGGAAGGGCTGGCTGGTGTCTATGCGAATGGGCACGATGGGGGCACCGCTTCGATAGGCCAGATGGAATGCGCCACGATGCAGCTTGTTTTTCTTGCCGGGAGTTGTGCGGGTCCCCTCCGGAAAGATAATGATGTTGAATCCTTGTTCGATGGCAGACTGGGCGCGTTCCAGCAGTGTAGTGGAATTGCCGTCGTTCACGATGCAGAGGGAGCGGAGTATGGGGCGCAGGAATGGCCATCTCATCAAGGCAGGCTTGACAATCAGCATGCATTTCGGGATGATGGCAGTCAGAATGACCACATCAATCAGCGAGGGGTGATTGGCAACGATAATGGAGGATCGAATCTGCTCCATCTCCTTCTTCTGCGGTGCATGGAGACGAAGATTCCATGTGCATTTCAGCAGCAGGCACTTGAGCTTCCAGGAGTATTGCAGCACCTTGCTGCCCAGAACCTTTCTCCTGTGTTCCGGAAAAAAAGGGGTGAGTAGCATCAGAATTACAGAGACGCAGAGCCCGCCGAATCCGAAGAAAAAATAATCAAAGACCGCGAGACCGCACCGTATCCGGGTCGGAATGCTCATGGGCGGGAGTTTTTGTTCCATAGCTCTCTGAATTCCGAGAAGGTTGAAGGTAGCGGGCTATACGGTCCATTGGTAATCAATGCAGCAGCCGTGGTCAGTTCCGGATAGGTGTCTCCATATACCAGGAGACAGCTGCCACCACCGGTGCAGAGCATCGATGCTTCCATGATTCCCATGGCTAATGAATCCTCTCCTGCAGCAAGCGTTGTGCTGTTATTCTGATTGTGGGAGGCCAGCCCAAGCAAGGATGCTGTCGCATTGTGTACGGAGAGTGAGAAACCAGCCGGGGACATCTCGCCGTATTCGCCCCATTCTTCAAAGAGGGAGTGTGTGCGATCCAACTCACCATGCCGGCTTGCATATACGACCGGCAGTTGCAGAATATCATCGCCGCATTTTTCAACCAGCTGGGTTACGCAGAATAAACAAGCCTTGCTCAGGTTGCTCATGCGTCTGGGTGGAGCACACGGAAAGACGCCACGGGGAATGGCTCCCGGGGGTTCTGTGCAGAATACTGCAGCCTTTATGGCGAATGGCGCGTTCAGTTCTCCCATTTACGGAAAATAAGACTGGTGTTGATTCCACCGAAGGCAAAGTTGTTATTCATCACATACTTTGTCTCGATATTCCGCCCGGAGCCGGTGATGAAGTCCACTCCGTGACAGTTCGGGTCCAGAGTGTTGAGATTCAGGTTCGGGTGGAACCAGCCCTCGCGCATCATGATGATGCTGACCATGGATTCCAGTGCGCCGCAAGCACCAAGTGTGTGGCCGGTGTAGCTCTTCAGCGAACTGCTGGGCACCGGGGTGGTGAAGATGTCTCGGGTTGCTGTAGTTTCTGCAATATCTCCGTTCTGGGTGCCGGTGCCGTGCATGCTGACGTAACCGATATCGCTGGGGCTCAGCCCAGCCAGTTCAAGGGCTTCGGCCATGGCGCCTTTCATGGTTGCCGCATTGGGATTGGTTATGTGGTTTCCATCGGTGTTGGTGCCGTAGCCGACCAGTTCTGCGTAGATACGGGCTCCACGGGCAAGAGCATGCTCCAGCTCTTCGAGGATAAGTGTACATGCGCCTTCTCCAAGTACGAGCCCATCGCGGTTGGCATCAAAGGGGGCAGGGGTGATTTCGGGCGTGTCGTTGCGGGTACTTGTGGCAAACAGGGTGTCGAACACCGCCGTTTGTACAACGTTGCAGGCCTCGGCTCCACCGGTAATCATCACGTCCTGTCGCCCCATGAGAATGGCCTCGTATGCCATGCCGATGGAGACACTTCCGGAGGTGCAGGCCGTGCTGCTGTTGATGAGTCGCCCCTTGGTACCGAAGTACAAGGAGAGGTTGACCGGCACCGTCTGACCCATCATCTTGATATAGGTGGTGGAATTCATGTCGCGCGTGCTGTTTTCCTCCAGCAGGGTGACACATCCCTTCATGGCCTTCAGGGAACCTGAGCAGGAACCATAGGCCACACCAGTGCGCCCATTCGTCAGAACCTCGCTATCCTCCAGACCTGCGTCGCGCAAGGCCTCGCGTGTGCAGTCGACTGCCATCAGCGAAATGGTCGACATTGTGCGGATTTTCTTCCGGGGTAAATCTGAGGGGGGCGTATAGTCCCGGAGTGTAGCGAAGAGTCGAGAGCGTAATCCGTGAATATCTGCCCACTCGTCCATCTGGCGTGTTGTGTTTTTCATCGCCTTCAGGCTCTTCAGAATTTCTTCCTGCGTGCGCCCCAGCGTGCTGATGGCGGCCATACCGGTAATAACTACTCTTCTATTCATACAAGACCTCCGTTCACATTGATGACCTGACGGGTAATGTAGGATGCGCCATCCGACATGAGGAAAGCCACTGTTGCGGCAATATCCTCCGGTTTACCCAGTCTGCGCAGGGGGACCATTTTCTGCATCTCATCCAGAGGCAGCCCTTCAATCATATCCGTTTCAATGATGCCGGGAGCGATGCAGTTCACGGTAATCTTGCGCTTAGCCAGTTCAAGTGCAAGCGCCTTGGTGGCACCGATGATACCAGCCTTTGCTGCACTGTAGTTCACCTGACCGCGATTACCGGCGACGCCGGAAACCGAGGAAATGGTAATGATTCTGCCTCCCTTTCTGCTCTGTATCATGGGCATGACACAGGGGGAAAGGATGTTGTAGAAAGAATCCAGATCTGTGCGGATAACGGCATCCCATTGTTCTCCTTCCATGGCAGGGAACGGTGTATCCCTGGTGATGCCAGCGTTGCACACGATTCCGTAATAAGCTCCATGTTCGTCAATATCCGCCTTCAGTGTCTGCATGGTTGCGTCTCTGTCTGCAATATCGAACATGAGAACGCGGCAGGGAACTCCGCTTTCTGCCAGTTCTGCGGCCAGTGCATCGCATGCCTGGCGGTTGTTGCGGGCGTGAAGCACAATGGCATATCCTTCGCTGGCAAGCTTCCGGGCAACTGCTGCGCCAATGCCGCGACTAGAACCTGTAATTAAACACCACTTGTGAGATGACGACTGATGCATGGATGCGTAAAAAAAAGCTGTACAATGTTGAGTTGATTATAGATTGTTAGCGTAGAGCCCGGATGTTATATCACTTATCTTCCGTAGATGTCAATGTTAAACTGAATGGTTATGACTTATTAATTACGAGTTGACAAAACGTTTGATTTCTGTTACATATCTGTGGCTAATTGTTATCATGAAATCGGAACCTCGTAGGCGCAGACGTAATACCCCTCCCCGTATGGTGCGTGCTCTTGCCGCAGCTCAACAGATTGCATTCGGTCCGCTGGCTTTCCAGGCGGTTCGTGCAATGCTTAAGTGCGGAATGCTGGAATACCTTGAGAATAAACAATCTGTTACAAGAGCCGATCTTGTCAGCCGGTATGGCCGTTACATGGCAGATGTGCTGACGGAATCCGGGGTGACCGCCGGGGTGCTTACTGAAGCAGAAGATGGTACCCTGACACTGAGTGATGTGGGGTATTGCCTGCTGAGCGATGAAATGACACGAGCGAATTTTGATTTTGTGGCAGATGTGTGTTATCTGGGGGCAGATCGTCTCTGGGAGGCTTTGGAGCAGGGGAAGCCCGCAGGTCTTAAGGTGTTTGGTGACTGGCCCACAATTTATGAAGGCCTTTCCCGTCTGCCTGAGCCTGCTCGCACCAGCTGGTTCACCTTTGACCATCTCTATTCAGATGCCTTCTTTGCGCAGGCTATTGAATTGATGCGTACGAATGCCTCTCTTGAAAATGTATTCGATGTCGGTGGCAACACTGGTAAGTTTGCCGGCTGTCTGCTGCGTACTGTGGAGGATGCCAATGTAACCATCGTAGACCTTCCGGGGCAGCTTGAGATGGCACGTGCCAATATGTCCTGGGCTGGTGACCGTTGCCGCTATGCTGCAGCAAATGTGCTGAGCGATGCTCCGTGGCCTACTGGTGCAAGTGTTGTCTGGATGTCCCAGTTCCTGGATTGCTTCTCACACGAACAGATTGTGCATATCCTGCGCAAGGCTGCAGATGTGCTTTCTCCTGGTGGCAGTATCTTTATCTCCGAGCCGTTCATAGACTGCCAGACCTTTGACGCCGCTGCCTATTCTCTGGCACAGGGGTCGCTTTATTTCACCTGCATGGCCAATGGTAACAGTAAGTTCTATACGGCTGCGGAAATGGAGGAATGTGTCTGCGAAGCCGGGCTTCAGGTGCGTCGCTCCTGGCACTCTCTTGGCAAGTATCAGTACTCGCTCATGCAATGTGTGCGCGCGTGAACAGAGAAACCCACGTGAGTGGTCTGGGAATCAGGCTCTTGCTGTGGGTTTATCGACACTGTGGCCAGCGCTCATGCCGGGTACTGGTTGCAGCGATTATCGCCTGTGCCTACCCGTTCCTGCGTAGGGCCCGGTATGCGTCGCGCGTGTTCCGCCGCCAGTGGAGTCAGTATACTGGCAAGCGGGCAAATAGTGGTTTTGCGCATCTGCGTACGTTTGCATATACTCTGGCAGATCGTCTGGCATGCCGTGCCGGCATGTTTGATATGAATCGAGTGCGCGTGTGCACGCCTGCAGCATACGAGGAGTTGACGAATCTCTACCGCAAGGGGCGTGGGGTTTTCTGTGTCACGTCGCACCTGGGATGTTTTGACATGCTCCGCGTGTTGTTTGATTGCACCCGGGGTGATATGCCCGGTGAGATTCATGTATTCATGGATACAACGGCGACCCAGGCTTTTGCCCGGCAGCAGCTGCGCTATGGAGGCCAGGATCTGGAAACATATGTCCACGCGGTGCAGGATCTGGGGCCTGCTTTATCCATGCAGATGGCTGAAAAGGTCGAGCAGGGGGCAATGGTGGTCATGGCTGGCGACAGAACCTGGCGAGAAGGCGAGCGGGCGAATTACTCCGCGCCATTTCTGGGGCGTATTGCCAATTTTCCCCGGGGCTGTTTCCGGTGGGCAGCATCGCTGGGGTGCCCGGTTTATTCCTTCTGTCTTGCAGAGAATGGGGGAATGTACGATTTACATGTAGAATGCCTTTCTCCGGAGGGGGAAATGAAGGCAGAGCCGCTGGCAAACCACTTTTCCCAGATTCTGCAGAACCTTTGTTGTCTGTATCCCTTGAATTGGTTCAACTTCTATAATTTCTGGAAATGAAACGTATTATCATGTGTCTGGCGGTGTGTTGCCAGGGGGTGTTTGCTGCTGCTTCCATGCCGGAGTTCCCTGCGAATAGGGTAACGGATTATGCCACGTTGCAGACATGGGTTCACCAGGCCCCCCATACCACTGCATCCTTCACCATGGAACGAACCATGCCCTCCGGCCGTGTGCTCAAGAGCCGAGGCCGTTTCGAATTCCGCCTGGGTCAGGGCATGATGTGGCGGACTGAGCACCCGGTGCGCAATGCAATGCTTATCACCTCCTCCGCATTGACGGTGTATGACGCCAAGGGACGTGTCATTCGCAATACCGATTTGCAGGGTGTGCCTTCCGGTCGCCTTACAGCTGCCTTTACACAGCAGATGGACCCCGCTTTTCTCAAGCAGATGGAGCGTGTTTTCAATATTACATGTCGCACCGATGTGGAGAATCACGTTCTTGTTGTCGGGCTCAAGGCCCGCCAGGAGTCGAATGATCTCCGCTGGATGCTGCTGGTGCTCCGTAAGGGGCTACTGACAAACGTGTACTATGAATCTGCCCGCCAGGGTGTGACCAGCGTAACGTTCTCCAACGTGCGTAACGCTGATTCCGTGCCTGAGTCTCCCTTCCGTCTGGTACCATGAACAGACAGCTCATCAAGCAGGTCCTGGCGTGCTGCCTGCTACTGGCTGCCGCAGCCGTTATAATGCTGCGAGGCGTGCACGTGCACACCAGCTTGTATGATTTGCTGCCGACAGGCGGGGATAGTGGGGCGACTCAATTGCTGGAGCGTATGGCCAGAACCAGCAGCCGCCAGGTGAATCTGCTTGTGAAAGGCAGTTCAGAGCAGCAGGTGCTGGAGCAGGCAAGGAAATGCTGCGCCTCGCTTCCGTCGGGGGTAACCCTGGTTACAGACCAATCCAGCATGGGTAAGGTTGCGGAGTTTCTGCGTCCTTACAGATTTCAGCTGCTTTCTCCCCGTCACCGTATGGCATTACAGCAGGGAGAGTGGCAGCCTCTGTGCGATGAGGCTCTGGCCAACCTGTACAGCTTTGTTCCCTTATCCCTTTACCCAGTGGATGAGGACCCATATGGCTTCGCGACCAGTTTCCTGCTTGAAAATCCGCTGGTGCGACAGAATGGATTCGAGCCGCGAGATGGTGTGCTGATGACCAGCAGGGGGGATGTGCATTATGCATATGTCCCGCTTCTGCTGCCAGAGTCTGCCGCTGATTCACTGGATGAACTGCAGGCTCATATGTCTGCCATTGCCTCGGTGTGTCAGGGAGAGAATGTGATGCTGTGCGGTACCCCGGTGCACACCTGGCGTGCCAGCAGCTCAAGCCAGCAGGCTATGGGAATTCTCAGTGTCCTTTCCCTGGTGATTGTGGTTGCTCTGTTTCTCTGGGTATTTGCTTCCATCCGGGGTATGTTTGTCATGTGTATCACTCTGGGATGTGCCGGGCTGGTATCGCTGGGGGCGGCCTCGCTGGTTCACGGACATGTGCACATCCTTTCCCTGGTGTTCGGTTGTTCTCTTGTCGGCATATCGACTGACTACATTGTGCATTATCTGGTCGGGCATCATGGGGAGGCGTCATCCGCGATTTCTCCCGCCTTGCGCCGTTCCTTGCTGCTGGGGCTGCTCACCAGCGCCATGGGGTACGCCACCTTTTATGCTGCGCAGGTGGATCTGCTGGGGCAGATAGCCACTGTATCCATTGCCGGTCTTGGTTCATCAATGGTGTTTATTTTCGCCTTTTATCCTGCGGTATACAGGAAACACATGCCCATCAAACTGGTACCTGGGGCACTGAGGCTTGGCGGATTTGTTGCACGATGGCGCATGCCCTCATGGATTCCATGGTGTGTAGGCGCCGTAGCGCTTCTGCTTGCTGTATTCCGACTTCCGGTATGTGATGACCTGCGCAGTTTTTACAGACCTGAGCCTGCCTTGCTGGCTGCTGAGAAGGAGCTGGCTGTGCTCAACGGCATGGAGCAGGGAATGATAACCCTGGTGGTGCAGGGTTCTGATACGGAGCAGATTCTGCAGCGGCAGGAGGAGCTGGGTGAGGCCCTGGCAAAGGCTGGAGTTCCCTTCTATACGTCGGCTTCTGCTATTGTTCCATCGGCAGCGCGGCAGAAGGAAAACTTCGAGCAGGTGAAGCGCATGGCTGCTTCTTTTGCAGAGGATGTTCCAGTGGATATGCCGGAGTCCTGGCCAGGTCCCATGCTGCCCGAGCATCTGATGCGGGAGAATTCTCCTTTTGTCTCGCTCTCTTCCTTATGGGGAGATGGCTGCGGGCTTGTCCTGGTTCCTGGAACCTGCCGGGAACAGTTACTGACTCTGCCTCAGTATCCATGGCTGGAACAGGCCGATCGTTTTGCGGAGCTGCAGAATCAGGTCCGGCAGTGGCGCGAGCAGCTCATGATACTCATGGGGATTGTAGGCGGACTTGTGCTGACTGTGCTCTCCATTTGTTTCGGCGTGAGGAGTGCCTTGCGTATATGCGGGCCGGTTGTTGCTGCCGTGCTGTGTGTATTTGGCGGACTTGCTCTGTTGGGCGTGCCGCTGACCCTTTTCCATGTGCTCGCCTGCTATCTCGTGCTCGGACTTGGTTGCGATTACGCGATTTTCAGGGCCACTCATGCACGTGGTGGCATCATTACTGCACTTGCTGTGTGTATTTCGTTCCTGACCTCCTGGGGAGTATTCGGTGTGCTGGCCTTTACAGATTTCTCCGTTACTCAGGATATGGGGGTAGCTGTCAGCCTTGGTCTCACCGTGGCTTATGTGCTCTCACCAGCCGCCACGGGTGCAGCAGAGCTGCGACGCAAAGCTTTGTGTGAGCCCACGAAATAACAACATTATCACGGAGCATCCGGAAGTTTGAGCGCCCTCCCTCGGGATAGCAGACGCGAATCTCCTGAGCCGTGACGGGAATACCCTCCCAGTAACAACGCACCAGCAGCTCAATATCGCCACCCATGCCGGGTTCAACTGTCCACCGGTTCAGAATCTTCATGGTCCGCTCCAGCGGGTACAGACGGAAACCGCACATGGCATCTGCCTTGCAGGCTCCGGCTGTTTCCAGCCATACAAAGAAATTGGTGATACGCCGTCCATGAAGCCGCGCTGCGGGCACATCCGGCCCGTAATTCGGTTGCCCGAGAATAAGGTGGGACGGCGCTTTTCTTGCGAGTGACGCGAATTGGGGAATTGCCGTCGGATCATGCTGGCCGTCTGCGTCGCATTGGAGCACGTGCGTGAAACCTTTGGCTGCAGCTTCGCGCATGCCCGCAGTCATGGCACCCCATTTTCCCTGGTTCTCGGGCAGCCGAAGCAGGCTGCCCCCGGCGGCTGCAACCGTTTCTCTGATAATTACGGACTCTGATTCATTGCTGCCGTCATCGACCACAATGATGGGCAGCCCGTATGCTGCAACCGAGGGAAGGTAGAGAGAAAGCTCTCTGCCGTGATTGTAGCAGGGAATGACGATGCAGAGGGAGAAGGTCTGATTCATGCCTGTTTGTCTGCATGGGCGGCAAGCGCCTCGTTTACAAGGTCAATGAAATAGGGAGGATTGACAATGTCTGTCTTCCCTGTCTTGATGTCTACAGCCATCTGCATACTTTCACCCCGTGTCAGTAGTTCCTGTGTTTCTGCGTCGCGGATGGTGAATGCAATGGTCAGGGAGTTCACGTAATCCTTCAATTCTGCTGTAATGGCGAGTTTCTGGTTAAGAACAGCTGATTTCAAGTATTTGCAGCGCAGTTTGACGACTGGCCACATGTGTCCGAGCTCGGCCATCTTGGGGTAGGAGAGTCCTAATTGATTAACAAGCTCAGCTCGTGCTTTCTCAAAGAAATTAATGTAGTTCCCATGCCATACAACGTTCATGGGGTCCATCTCGTAAAAAGAAACCTGGTGATAAACCGTTACCTTCATGGTGATTAATCCTCTCTGTAAACTGTTATTTCAGATTCCGAAAGCAGCATTTCACCTGCGCACAGCTTGCAGGCGAATACTCCAATCGGAGGTGCATTGAGTACGCTCGTTGCCTCTACCTGCAATGGCGTATCGACGGGAAGCGCGTCGGTGTATGCTTTGTATTGCTTAACGGAAAGCAATTTTCCGACGCTGGTAGGCTTGTGTCCATTTACTTTGTCAGAATATCCGCTGAAGAGCCCGATGGCCTGAGCTTGTATCTCAATGGCCGCGGCGGGAGCTACACCGCCGAGCTCTGCATCGTAGAGCAGATCCTTTGTGGTGCACTGCGCTGCAACCAGTATGGTTTCCTTTTCCAGGTCAATGTCCAGAATTCCCTGCACAAGAAGCATGGGAGGACGATGCGGAATCAGTTCCAGGATATCAAATTCATACATATCGGGAGAGAAGGAGCGAGATGTTGTTTCCTCCAAAAGCAAAGGAATTGCTGAGACAGTTCTGCAGTGGGCGTTGGGCATAATCCTTCAGATTTACGCCTTCGGGCAGAGTTTCGAGCCATGGTTGTCTGGGAAGTTTTTCCTTTCCTCTCTGCAGAAGAGCGGTGCAGAATGCTGCTTCGAGAGCACCGGCCGCTCCGAGGGTATGCCCCGTGTAGGGTTTTGTGCTGCCGCAGGGGGGCTGCATGGGGCCGAAACAGGCACGCATGGAGTCCAGTTCCATGCTGTCATTGGCGTCTGTTCCTGTTCCGTGCAGGTTCACGTAGTCAATCTCATGGGGCTCGATACCGGCCATTTCCATGGCAGTGCGCATGGCGCGAACTGCCTGGGCACCACCCGGTTCAGGGGTTGTTGTATGGTACGCGTCGGCTGTTTCTCCGTAGCCGGCAAGAATGATATCTCCGGAGTGCGGAGCTCTCCTTGTCAGGAGAAAAAGTGCGGCACCTTCTCCATGGTTAACCCCACCACCCTGCAATGTGAAGGGGCGGCATCGCTCGTTTGAAATGAGATGGAGCGCATCAAAACCGTGTAAGGCGTAGTCACAAAGACCATCTCCTCCACCTGCAATGACGGCATCGCATATACCGGCCTCCAGCAGTCGTGCTCCACTGGCCAGCGCCTTGGCTGAGGAGGAACAAGCCGTGCTCAGCGTGTAAGCCGGTCCCTTAGCCCCGGTATACCCAGCAACAAAACGTGCCACATTTCCTACCTCCAGCAGGGCAAGAGATTCATCATCTCGTCTTCCCTGTTTCCATTCACTGTGGTATTCCTCAATTCCGGAATTGCTTGACCCCAGAACGATGCCGAGCTTCTCCGGGCGGATGTTCTTCCAGGACGGATTCAATCTCTGAAGACAGTGGAGAATAAGCGCATTGGTACGGGTGTTCCAGCATTTCTCGCTGATTTCCGGGAGTGAAATGTCCACCGCTCCCACAGGTACGGGTCTGCCGCCTACTATTCTTGATTCCATTGTTCCATAGCGGCCTTCATCCAGCGCTTCAAGAATGGGTTCTACCTGACAACCCAGGCTGCATATCATGGCTACGTCTTCTATAATGCAGGCTTCCATGTCGATGTTGAGAGAGAGTTGAGTTTTATTCTGAGTAAATGGTCGGGTCGGCTATGCCTGCTGCCGCAAAGGATTCGCGGCGTTCTCGGCAGGTGGAGCATTGGCCGCAGTGTTGTTCTGCCCCGCAGTAGCAGGAATACGTGTGCGCGAAGTCTACTCCCAGTTCTGCGCCGATGGCTGTGATTTCTGCCTTGGTGTTGGCAATGAAGGGCCGCAGAATCTGCAGGTTGGCATAGGTGCCGTGGGAAATGGCTGCTGACATGGCTGCCATGAATTCCTCCCGACAGTCAGGATAAAGAGCGTGGTCCCCACCGTGGGCGGCAATCACGAGACCATCGGCGCCTTTGCTTTCGGCAATCCCGGCGGCAATGGCCAGGAAAATGCCGTTGCGGAAGGGGACGACGGTCTGCTTCATGTTCTCCTCGGCGTAATCACCGGTGGGAATAGCATCCGCGCCGCTGAGCAAGGCACTTTCCAGATGTGCAGAGATGGGCCGCAGGTCGATTTCGTGGTAGGGAATACCAGCGTGTTCCGCCTGCCAGCGGGCACAGGCCAGCTCGCGGGCTGCGTGGTTGCTGCCATAGTCGAAGGAAAGGGCGCAGACCACCTCGTGGTGGCGCAGCGCCCAGTGCAGGGCGGTCGTGGAATCCAGACCGCCGGAGAGTAGAACTGCTACCTTCATGAGGGGCGGTTCTCGGGATTATGCTCGGCCTCGCAGGTGAGCTGAATGCCACCGCGGGCACCAAAACGGCCTGTCACCTTCATCCAGGACGGTGCGACTGCGGCTACGAGGTCATCTAGGATGCGGTTTACCACCTGCTCATTGAAGGCTGCGTAATTGCGGAAGGAAACAAGGTAGTATTTGAGACTCTTTGTTTCCACTACCTTTTCTGCCGGGCAGTAGGTGATGGTCAGGTGGCAGCTGTCCGGCTGACCGGTCACAGGACACAGGGAGGAGAACTCGTGTGTGTCGAGCGTGACGGTATAGCGGCGCTGCGGGCTCCGGTTCGGGAAGGCTTCCAGTTTTGCGTCCTCCGGGCTGCGGAAGAATTCGGTGTGTTTGCCGAGCAGGGAAAGGTCCTTATTGTCCATGATGAGTTTGTCAGAATTAAGCTTTAGTGAGTTTGTAGCCGTCTTTGCCGTCCTTCATGGCCCAGCCAAGTTCGGCCAGTTTGCCGCGCAGTGCGTCAGCTGCGGCCCAGTCCTTGGCCTGGCGGGCGGCCCAGCGCTCATCTGCGATGGCCTTGATGTCCTCCGGGACCTCGATATCGGCATCCGGATCCGGCAGCTGAAGCCCAAGGGCCTCCATGATGAATCGGAAGGCCTTCCAAGTCTTTTCCGCCTCGGCTGCATCCATCTCAGCAGGCTTGATTCCCTTGATAGCGCTGAATACATGCCCCAGAGCCTCCGGGCCGTTCAGGTCGTCCTCCAGGCTGTCCCATGCGGGCTGGAAGGCACCCAGCGCAGGAGCCTTCTTGATGAAATCTCGGTAGGTGGGTTCCTTGGCACCGCTGGCTTTGGCCAGTTCCTTATCGAAGCGCCCCAGCTTGTTGAGGGCGCTGGTGGCGTCCTTCATGCCGGTGAGGGTGAAGTTAAGCGGGCGGCGGTAGTAGGCACCGGCCAGCACATAGCGCAGCGCAGCGGGCGTGTAGCCCATTTCCTGAAGCTGGTCCAGGGTGTACATATTGCCCAGACTCTTGCTCATCTTGGCACCATCCACCAGCAGGTGGGTTACGTGGAACCAGTGGCGTGCAAAGTGGCCACCGCAGGCGCAGCGACTCTGGGCAATTTCATTCTCGTGGTGCGGGAACACCAGGTCCACGCCACCGGAATGGAGGTCAAAGGTATCGCCCAGGTACTTGTGGCTCATCGCTGAGCATTCGAGGTGCCAGCCGGGGCGCCCTTCGCCCCAGGGGGAGGGCCAGAAGTTCGGGCCGTCTTCCGGGCGGCGGGCTTTCCAGAGCACAAAATCAGCCACGCTGTCCTTTTCGTACTCGTCTGTATCTGCGCGGGAATTGGCGGTCTTGCCCAGGTCGAGCTCCTGGCGGTCCAGGTGGGCCAGCTTGCCGTAGTCGGCATAGGAAGAGATGCGGAAATACACGGAACCATCTTCGCTCTGGTAGGCGTGGCCGCCATCCATGAGTTTCTGAACGATGTCGAGCTGCTCCTTGATGTGGCCCACTGCGCTGGGTTCTACATGCGGAGAAAGGCAGTTGAGCGCCTTGCAGTCGGCATGGAATTTAGCGGTCCACTTGGCCGTATACTCGCCAAGCGGCATTCCCTGGGCCTGCGAATTACGGATGGTCTTGTCATCCACGTCTGTAAGGTTACGGACATGCTTGGTGCGGAGTCCTCCCAGTTCAACTACGCGGCGGAAGACGTCCTGCACCACGAAGGTGCGGAAGTTACCGATATGGGCAGCAGCATACACAGTGGGGCCGCAACAGTAGAAGCGCAGCTGTTTGCCGTCTTCTGCCTGTACGGGCTTTACTGCCCCCGTCTGTGTATCGTGTAGGTGTAACATAACGCGGGGAGTATGCCCTGAAAAGCACGTTTTGTCAAGCTTCCGGGCTGTCAGTTCGCCTCGTTTTCTGTAGCCGGCGGGTCATAGGCCTGGACCTTGTAACAGCGACGCAGCAGAAGCCTGCGTTGCTCCCGCACATCGGAGGGTTTGAACCATACCTCGAATGCCACGCCGAAGTACTGGTGCTGGGGGCCGCGCCGGATGGCGAACAGCGGTGTATTTGCCGGGAAAATGTTTGATATATCCCCCTTTGTCTCGCTGCGGATCCATTCCGGCATGGAGCCGGGGATATCATGCCGGAAGAGTTCTTCCGGATTGTCTGAATAGCGGGCCGGACAGTTAAGGAGACGCAGGGTCTGGCCGGAGTCCAGTTCCTTGATATACATCAGGATGGTGCCGGGTTCGCCGGGATTTGCGTAGAGCTCGGCCTGGTAGGCTCCTTCCTGGGAAATGGGTTCGCTGAGACGGAATTCCGGGGCGGAGCCGGGGTAGGATTCACGTCCGTTGAGAAGACGTTCCATCGTTTCCTGTGTGGGGGCTTCCTTCAGCGGCTGCATGCGGGTATCCGTGGCAGCAATTGCTGCGTTGATAGCCTTGTAGGCGGTTTCCCGGTGCGAGCTGCCACGCCAGGCCAGAAGCAGGAAATGATTTTTGCCCAAGTCGACCGCAATATCTGTAACAGGCTTGTCCTCATCTATTTCGGTGGGGAAATCTCCCCCTGGATGCACCACGGCAAAGCCTTCAGGCAGAGGGTCACCTTCCACCAGAGAACGGAAGCAGACATGCACCAGACCGGGGGCTCCGGAGACTGTAGGCGGCACCATGACCAGGTGCCCTGGTTTAGAATAGAATGTATCGTCGCCATCCTGTCCTGTCCACCGGGGGGCACGGTTCAGGTAGTTTCTTAACAACTCCTCATGCTCATTTTCCAGAAAGGTCAGATTGGGTGTTTCTGTTACCGTATCTGCCTGTTGGTCTTTTGTTTCGATGGGGATGACCAGTGAGGCTGGTCCGTTAAGCTGGTCCTTGGGTAAAAAGAGGTGGTCGGTAGCCTGAATAGGGAGGTCATCCTGCTCAGCGGATGGCGGCTCTACATCCGCCGTGATGGCCAGCAGCATGAAGAACGCCACCCCTGTGCCCCAGCAGAAAATCCACTTGGTAAACTGGCTGAAAGCACGTGTGTTGTTCAGCCGCAGCATGTGTGTTGATGCTGATAAAATCATCAGCAGAGTAGATATGCCTGTAGCACTCAGCAGGGTATATCCGGCATAGTAGAGCACCGTTTCCTCTGTGTGAATCGGGCATATTTCCGGAAACAGCATCGGCACACAGGCCAGCAGGGCCACCACAACCGCCAGTGCATGCAGTCTGGTCGGGTTCAGTATCATCAGCCAGAAGAGGGATGGCACGCGCTTCATTGGGCAGCCTCCCCTTCGGTGAGCCAATCCTTGTGCTCCATGAGATAACGCAGCAGCGCGACATGCGGAGCCTCCTCCCTCAGCTCTTCGTAGCGGGTGCGGAAAGCCGGGCGAAGCTCCGGACGCAGAATGATGGATTCACCCTCTACGATGTCCTCCATCATCTCAGCATGCAGCGGCATGTTGTGTTTGCGCAGCACGGCAGCGGCATCAGTCAGCTGTCGGGCCTGCAGATTATCCATGCGGCCGCGGCGAATGGCAGCATCGGCTCGCAGCGCATCGCGGATTTCCACGAGTTCCGGTCGAGTGAACCGGAGGAATGATGCATCCCACGGGGTGGGCAGACCACGCAGTTTCATCTGTAGCACCAGCGCAGTGTGTACAATTTCGGGGTCAAAGGCTGCGGCATACTGCTGAAGCTCGGGCATGGCTCCGGTTCCTTCGCGATTTGTAAGCATTTCCAGAATGCGGGACATGGGCGCGGACGCCGCACATTCAATCATATCATCCTTGCTTACGGGAAGCATGGAGCCGAGCTTGTGCAGTGCTTTACGCAGGAGTGCCGGATTCACATTCCAGCCCATGCTGTGCAGGGAGATGAGCAGCTGGGCGGGAATTTCCTCCAGAAAATGTTCGCCGTGTTCCCAGAGTGGGAGCGAGTCAATGAAGCCTTCTGCGGCAACCGGGCTGGCCAGATGCATGAATGCGAGACAATCACCAAGTGCATCAGGCGGAATGGCAGAAAGCGAGGGGGCGCCCAGGTAATTCTGCACAAGTCGACGAGTACGCTCAAAGGCCGGTGTGCAATAACGGCGAACCAGGTAGTTGTGACTACCTGCAGATCTGGCAAGTAGTGCCTGGTTGTTGCGCTGGCGCATGTAGCGCAGCAGGGCTCCTTCTTCATGTGGAATGCGCAGCGCGAGTTCCCTGGGAAGCAGTTTCTCTGCAATAAGCCTGTTGTAGAAATCCGGCATGCCGGCCAGGTAGAACACGGCGTTGCATCCGGCCTTGTTTTCGTGCAGCGGGTCGTGGCCTTCGCGCAGGAGCGAGGTCAGCAGAGGTTCCATCAGTTGCACGCGGGAGGCTGAGGGCAGGTTGCACGCGGCTCGGGAAAGAGCTATGAGGAGCGTGTCTCCGTTCTCATCTTCCTCCGGTAGCATCAACGTGTCCAGCAACACCGCCAGATTCACCTGTTCTGTCTGCTGGGGCTGGGGAGCCGCATCCTGTCCCATGGCCATGCTCATGGTGCAGATTGCGGTCAATGCTGTACGATAGATGCTCATCAACATTAGAGAATTTAAAGGAAATGCGTTCGTCTGTCAATCTGGAAATCACGGAGCAGGGGTCTTAAATGCCGCTGCGTTGTTCAGAATGAACTGCGCTGTTGCTATTTCCAACTCGAATTTCCAGGAATTGCTGTCCTCTGTCAGTTTATCGAGTTCCTCCGGATTATCCATGGCGGCGATGATGGCGCGGTAACGTCTGGCTGCAAGATGGGCACCTATCTCATCCATGGCCTGGAGCATCTGGGTTTGCTCTTCCGGCAGCATGTCGCCATACCAGAGTCTTGAAAGAGAAGTCAGCAGCACTGCCTTCTGCAGTACCGGGGTGTCCGCTGTGCAGTTGTGGTTCTCCAGCCAGAGCTGCACATCGCCATCCCTGGGCGTAGGCAGACCTGCCTGGCGGAGCTTTGCTCCCAGTGCACCGGCCTTCATTGCTACGGAGGCGTGACCGCAGTATTGCTCAATTAAATTCCGGGAATCGGGGCATCTGGCCAGCAGTTCAATCACAAAGGCTGATTCATCAGCCTTGCCTGCCTTATCCAGTTGCTCTGCGGTGGAGCAGATAATCTGGCTGGGCAGCACAAGGTTTTCACAGTTGGTGATGGCTGGCAATACGCAATCACCATGGCCTTTCTGCCAGGCCTCGTAGCTGGTCCAGATAGGCATGGCGGCCACGTGTACCGATGCTTTGGCTGCGTCTATGCCGTGCAGCAGCTCAACGGCCATGGGCAGCACATCATGATAGCTTGCATGCTGTCGCATTTCCTCCGTGGGATTAAGTATGGATGCAATGGAATCAAATGCATCGGCAGGGGGTGTTTTTTCCAGCACGCTGGCTTTGCCTACTGCTTCCAGCAGGGGAATGCCGCTGGTGTAGGTGATATCCTTTGGTTCAAGATTAATGCCGAGCTTCTTCAGCACTTCCAGAGTGGTGGTATCTTTGGTCAGAAGATCGGCGGCGCTGAAGGCCGGTGAACCATCCATGCGGGTTTCAGCCAGGTGCGGGTCGGCTCCGCGATGGAGCAACAGGGCGCATACCTCGATAATGGCTGCCTTTCGTTCGCCTTCATCCTCTTCTGCCGGGGAAAGCAGGTGCCCGGCGGCTTCCAGCAGGGGGGTGGTGCCACCAAGGTGACGGGCATTGACATCGGCCCCGTTGTCGAGTAGCAGCAGCACGGTATCCTTGTGCAGGTTAGCAGCCGCCATGAGCAGGAGTGCATCTTTCACGTCCGGCGTGCCGGCGGCTCCCATGTCCAGCATGCGTTTCAGCGCCGTATTCCACCCCATCATGGCTGGGGCCTGGCAGGTGGTTTCATCCGGCTTGCATCCTTTATCCATCAGGTGCAGGAAAAGCTTCTCACTGTAGCTGCTGAGACCGGCATAGCTCAGTAGAGGCATATCTCCCGGTGCATTCATGGTGACATCGGCGCCTCCTGCCAGCAGAATGTCCACCAGTTCAATGACAGTATCGTCCGTGACGCTATCATCTTCGATACCGCGCATGGCCACAGCCATGCTCAGGGGGGTGTCGCCCGCTACGGTGCGGGCATTCGGGTCTGCATGGTCCAGCAGAAGGCACCGGGCAAGTTCCGGCTTCTTGAACAGACATGCCAGGTGCAGCATGGTGATGCCGGAATTAGCTGCAGCCTTGTGTGTATCCGGGCTGATACCGAAATCTGCCACCAGGGTGAAGATGTCTTCTGCGTCCGGCAGTTCCAGTACTTCATCCACTCCGACCTCCGGCAGCATGGCTGTAATCTGAGCAAGCTCCTCGGCTGCCTGAGGGGTCGCATGTCCCTGTTCCGGTGGACGGCAGCCGGATAAGCATAAGCCGCAGGCAAGCAGAGCCAGAAGAGGCGTGTGGCGAAGTTTCATGCCCATCATTGTAGCATATTGATTCGTTGACACAAGCAGGAATTGCGTAAACGAATATGACAGCATGGCAATTTTGGAGCTTGCCAGCGGATGCCTCATGTGCTAGCATGCCCCCATGTTGCGCTTGCTCCGGTATCTGTTTCTTCTGACCACCCTGCTTGTGGTGGGTATGGGTTCTCATGCGGACGCTATTGTCATGGCTAAGAAAACGCCGGATGGCAAGTGGGCATTCGTTCCGTTGGCTGATGGTTTCGATTTTCCTGTAGGTAAACCGGATGGCAAGGGGTACTACAAGTCCCGCGGTCTGCGCCTGGCCACCCCGCGCCACCTCGGCGAGGACTGGAATGGCGAGGGCGGCGGTAATTCTGACCTGGGAGATCCTGTGTATTCCATTGGTATGGGGCTGGTGACCTATGCAGCAGATGCCCGTGGCCGCTGGGGCAAGGTGGTGATTGTGCGCCATGCCTTCCGCGAGCCCAAGAGCGGCAAGGTGCTCTGCTGTCAGTCGCTGTATTCCCATTTGGACCGCATCGATGTGAAGCTGGGGCAGCTGGTGGGGCGCGGTGCTCAGGTGGGCACCATCGGTACCAATAATGGCATGTTCACTGCGCATCTGCATGCTGAGCTGCACTTCAATGTGCTGGTGAATTGCGGTCACCAGGGAATTCCCAAGAATGCTGCCAATTATGGCAACCTGACCGAATTCATCAAGCATTACCGACGACTGCCTGTGGAGAAGAAGTTTGTGAAACTTCCCATTGGTGGGTTCCTTCCATATAAGAATACCAGCGGACTGTAAATGAAGGCTTGTCTGTTCGGTGGTTCGTTTGACCCCGTGCATTGCGGGCATCTGGCTATTGCTGCTGCTGCTCAGCGCGAATGTGCGCTGGATGAGCTCGTGTTCCTGCCGGCGGCCTGTTCCCCCTTCAAGGTGGATAGCCGGACCTTCTTTTCAGATACCCAGCGGGTAGATATGCTGCAGCTGGCTATTCAGAAACTGCCCTGGGCCCGAGTGAGTACAATGGACCTGGAATTGCCGCCGCCCAGCTGGAGCTGGCGTGTGGCCGAGCTCTGGCATGAGCAGAATCCCGGTGTTGAGCTTTACTGGCTGATGGGGACGGACCAATGGGAGCAGTTGCACCGCTGGGCTCGCTACGATTATCTCTGTGAGATGCTGCACTTCATTGTTTACCATCGCGAAACTCCTCCTCAGCCGCGCGATGGTGTGCGCAGCACCTTTATCTGCTCTGGTCTGCACGAGGCATCGTCATCTGGCATACGCGAGGCATTGAAGGCGCAGCGTCCTGTACCCGAGGGATGGCTGCATCCGGCTGTGCAGGAGTACATCCTGGGATTGTAGAGGATGCGGAATTTGCAATGCGTTAAATTCCGCGGGCGTTCCACCCGCCTGTATACCAATTAATCCTTCGGCCTATCTCCATTTATCACCCAGTCGAATGATAAACAAACAAGGCGGTAGAGTGAATCTACCGCCTTGCTGATTTAACAATGTCGGGGTGGTTAAGCCTGCTGGGCAGCCTTGCGGGCCGCTTTTTCTGCAGCCTTGGCTGCCTTGGCTGCCATCTTCTCCTTTTCCTCTTCGGAGAGGATACGTGGGAACACCGGGCTGGGAGCCAGCACGCTGTGGCCGTCCTTCACCAGCCCCCATGTCATGGACTGCGGGGTGAGACCGGCTACATCCAGCTGAAGCTGGGACAGGATGCGGGCGGAGGCCTCGGGCAGCACGCAACCGAGCAGGAAGCCGACCTGGGCGCAGCATTCCAGCAGGTGTGCCAGCACGCGCTGCAGTTCAGGCATCTTCTCTTCATCCTTGGCCAGGGTCCAGGGCTGCTTCTGCTCGATGTAGCTGTTGCACAGGCCCACGTGAGCATTCAGGGCGGCCAGTGCATCGGAGGTGTTGTAGGCGTTCATGCATTCGGCGAACTTAGCCACTGTGTTGCTCATGCTTTCGCGCAGGGCAGCGGAAAGCTCATCATCGCCTTCAGTGAGGGTGACGGTGCCGCCGCAGTAGCGCACGCACATGTTGAGGGAGCGGTTGCAGAGGTTGCCGATGTCGTTGGCAAGCTCGGTGTTGTAAATCATCTTCATGCGCTCCGGGTCGAAGTCGCTGTCGTAGCCGGTCTTGGTATCGCGCACCAGATAGTAGCGCACGGCTTCGGGACCGAATGCATCGCACAGGTCGTTCGGATCCACAATGTTGCCGAGGGATTTGGACATCTTCTCGCCCTTGATGTTCAGCCAGCCGTGCACGAGCAGCTCCGGCATCTGGTCATCGGAGAAGCCCATGGCGTGCAGCATGCAAAGCCAGTAGATGCCGTGAGCGGGTACCAGAATGTCCTTGCCGATAACCTCGCATGCGGCGGGCCACAGCTTGTTGAAGTCGGGCAGACCGGCACCTTCCTCAGCCTTGTAACCGGCAAAGGAGATGTAGTTCACCAGAGCGTCGAACCATACGTAGGTCACGAAATCCGGGTCGAAGGGCAGCGGAATGCCCCAGGAGAGACGGTCCTTCGGGCGGGAAATGCAGAGGTCCACACCGGCGGAACGCTCGATGGCGTTCAGGAGGTCCTGACGACGGAATTCGGGGGTGACAACGGAGGGGTGGTTGGTCACGTAGTCCTTCAGCCACTCAACCTGCTGGCTGAGGTTGAAGTACCAGTTCTCTTCCTCAAGCTCCACCACTTCGCCCCACTCCGGGCCGAACACGCCTTCCTCATTGCGTTCCTTATCGGTGAGGAACTGCTCCTGTCGGATGGAATAGAAACCCTTGTAGCCCTTCTTGTACAGGCAGCCCTTTTCCTTGAGATCGGTCAGAATGGCCTGTACACAGGCCTTGTGGCGGGCATCGGTTGTGGCGGCCCAGCCATCATACTGGATACCCAGACGCTCCCAGAGCGCAATGAACTTCTGCGTTACCATGTCGGCATATTCCTGGGGCTGCATGCCGGCGGCCTCGGCCTTCTGTTGCACTTTCTGGCCATGCTGGTCCACACCCGTCAGGAAGAAAACCTCTTCGCCACACATTCGGTGCCAGCGAGCCAGTACGTCTGCCAGAACCTTCTCATACGCATGCCCGATGTGGGGCGCGCCGTTTGTGTAGTCAATTGCTGTTGTGATGTAGAACATAGCGCGGCGATTCTACCATGCAGAAATGGCGGAATCAAGCGCAATCTGGTACATCGTGCGCCATGACGAGACGAAAAAAAAGACAGGCGCGGAAGCCCGCGCCTGTCCTGGAAGGAGTGAATCAGATGAGGTGCCCCATGCGGTCTCGTTTTGTGTCGAGGTAGTGCTGGTTATCGCAGTGGGCAGGAATGGAAATGGCTACATGTTCCACCACATCCAGCCCGTGACCGGAGAGCCCCTGAATCTTGAGCGGATTATTGGTGAGAAGTCGCAGGTGGCGGACCCCGAGATCTCGCAGAATCTGGGCGCCCACGCCATAGTCGCGCAGGTCGGGGGCGAAGCCGAGCTGGATATTGGCATCCACGGTATCATAGCCCTGTTCCTGCAGCTTGTAGGCATGCAGCTTGGCGGAAAGTCCAATACCGCGGCCCTCCTGGCGCAGATAGAGAATGATGCCGCCCTCTTCTGCCACACGACGCATGGCTGCGTGCAGCTGGCTGCCGCAGTCGCAGCGGCGGCTGGCAAAGACATCGCCGGTGAGGCACTCGCTGTGTACTCGGCAGAGCACCGGTTTATCCGGGCTGATTTCGCCACGTACCAGGGCAAGATGGGTCTTGCCGTCTACCTTGGAGTGATAGGAATAGCAATCAAAATCGCCGAAATCGGTGGGCAGCTTGACTTTTTCCTCGCGTACTACCAGCTTTTCTGTGTGCTGGCGGTGCTCGATAATCTGAGCCAGGGAGCAGGCCTTCAGACCAAACTTCTTCTGGAAGGACCCGAGCTCGCCGAGGCGGGCCATGGTGCCGTCTTCCTTCATGATTTCGCAGCACACACCTACAGGCTCCAGCCCGGCGATGCGCATCATATCCACGGTGCCTTCGGTGTGTCCGGCTCGGCGGATAACGCCACCCTCCACGGCGCGCAGCGGGAAGCAGTGGCCAGGCTGCACAAAGTCATCCAGACAGGCCTTGGGGTCGGCCAGCTTCATGGTGGTGATGGAGCGCTCGAAGGCGCTGATGCCGGTGGTAGTGCCTTCCTTGGCATCCACACTCACGGTAAAGGCTGTGTGGTGCTTTTCTGTGTTGTGCTGGGCCTGCATGGGCAGTCCAAGACCATCCACCTTTTCCGGGGCCATTGGCACGCAGATGAGACCGCGTGCATGGATGGCCATGAAATTGATGTTCTGCGGCGTGGCAAACTGACCGGCGCAGACGAGGTCTGCCTCGTTTTCGCGGTGAGGGTCATCTGTCATCAGGATGAGCTTACCCATGCGCAGGTCGGCGATGACCTCTTCCAGCGGGGAATAGATGATAGGGTCAACGCCGTCTGCTACCGGCACGGAGCAGGGGGGCACAACCTCCTCTGCTTCCGGCTCAGGAGCCGGAGCCGGGGGAAGCTCTTCACCCATGGTGGCGGCATCGCAACGATTGATGAAATCGTTGATATCGAAAGAGCCGTTGGTGGCTGTGAATTCGATGTGCTTCATGAGGCGGAATTACTTGTTCATCTTGGCCCAGGAGTCGCGCAGACCCACGGAGCGATTGAACACAGGATGCCCGGCGCTGTGGTCATAGCGATCGGCCACGAAATAGCCGGTGCGCTCAAACTGGCACAGGAACTCGGCAGGGGCATTGGCCAGAGCGGGTTCCACCACGGCATCGGTCAGCACGGTGAGGGAATCGGCATTCAGGGAAGCCAGGAAGCCCTCTTCGTTGGCATCCGGTGCTTCGTCCTTGAACAGGCGGTCATACAGGCGCACCTCGGCTTTCACGCCGTACTTGGCAGATACCCAGTGGATGGCACCCTTGCACTTGATACCCTCCGGCGGGTTGGAACCCACAGTGCCGGGGATGATCTCGGCCTGAACCTCGGTCACGTTGCCCTCGGCATCGGCGGTGTAGCCGGTGCAGATCATGCAGTAGCCACCGCGCAGACGTACACAGGCGCCAGGAGAAAGACGCTTGTACTTCTTGGGCGGTTCCACCATGAAGTCTTCCTGCTCAATCCACACTTCCCTGGTGAGGGTGAGCTTGCGGTTGCCCAGTTCCGGCTTCTCGGGGTTGATGACCACCTCAACCTCCTCCTCGAAGTCATCGGGCACGTTGGTGAGCACAAGCTTGAGGGGCTTGAGCACAGCCATGCGGCGCTCGGCCTCGGCATTCAGCTCATTGCGCACGGCGTTCTCCAGTCGGGCCACATCGGTGTTGCCGTTGAACTTAGTGATGCCTACGCCTTCGCAGAAATCCACAATGGCCTTGGCGGGGTAACCGCGGCGGCGCATACCACAGATTGTGGGCATGCGGGGGTCGTCCCAACCGGCTACGTAACCTTCCTCCACCATCTGGCGCAGTTTACGCTTGCTCATTACGGTGTAGGTGATGTTCAGACGGGAGAATTCGCGCTGCTTGGGCTTGGCGGGCACGGGGCAGTTGTCGATAACCCATTCGTACAGCGGGCGGTGGTTCTCGAACTCCAGCGTGCAGAGGGAATGAGTGATGCGCTCGTAGGCATCTTCCAGCGGGTGGGCAAAGTCATACATCGGGTAGATGCACCAGGTGTTGCCCGTGTTGTGGTGATGGTCGTAGGAAATGCGGTAAATCACCGGATCGCGCATGTTCATGTTGCTGCTGGCCATGTCAATTCTGGCACGCAGAACAGCGGCTCCCTCGGCATAATCACCACGCTTCATGGCCTCGAAGAGGGCCAGGTTCTCCTCCACCGAGGTATTGCGATAGGGGGATTCCACGCCGGGAGTTACCAGATTGCCGCGCTGCTGGCGCATCGTTTCGCGGTCCTGCAGGTCCACGTAGGCCAGACCGTTCTTGATGAGATGTATGGCGCAATCGTAGTAGAAATCAAAGATGTTGGAAGCCCAGTACAGGTGCTCGCCCCAGTCGAACCCTAGCCAGTGGATGTCCTCCTGGATGGAGTTGACGAATTCGATGTCTTCCTTGCAGGGGTTGGTGTCGTCGAAACGCAGGTGACACACCGCCCCGAGGTGGGCATATTCCTTGGCAAGACCGAAATCCAGACAAATAGCCTTGGCGTGGCCGATGTGCAGATAACCGTTCGGCTCCGGGGGGAAGCGGGTAATCGGTACCTTGCAGTAACCTTCGGCCAGATCCCTGGCTACCATGTCGCGGTTGAAGTCTTTTTTCTCCTCTGTGGTCATGCGCGAGATTCTACCTCCAAAATGCCCGCAAATCAAGAGAAATCGGGGGCATGACACGCATGAAAAGGACTTGCATTGTGCATTGTCTATGTGTAAAATCACAACTGATATGGCGTTAGATGTGGAAAACAGACCCGGGACCGGAAAATGCAGAAAGTGGAGTTGCTGGCTGATGTGCATCTGGCTGCTTCTGGTTGCTGGTCTGCCTGTCTATTACCTTCGTCCCGACTGCGATTGGGATTATCGACGCTGGGGTACTCCGGAGGCCATCCTGGAATCGGCTCGAAGCCCGGAAAATCACCTGCATGGCGACGAGGGTGTGTATACGCGTGTCTTTGTGGTGCAACCGTCGGAGGGGAACCGGGAATGTCTTGCTCTGGACAAGTGCAGGGAACGGGAGTTGTCTCCCTTCATAGCATCTTGTCTGCGACGGTACAATCTGCCCGGGCCATATCGCTCAGGAGGCTGGCTGGAGTACGGCTGGGTGGATCTTGTCCTGTGCGGTAATGGGCAGCTTCTGGTGTGTGATTACAGTCGCAACAAAGGAGGGCTCCTTTCTGCAAAGTTCAGCTACTGCTCCATTGACTACGTATGGACGCATTATCCGGCTCATGTCGGCTTTTTTTACTGCTGGGCCATCATTGCCGTGCTGTCGCTGCTGCCTGCTCCGTTCATCATCGGGTTCGCTTTGGTCCGTCGATAACGTCCCGTGTGGGTATCGGTGGCAATTTGCGCTAGCCAAGGCGGGCGATATGTGGTAGAATGCCGCGCATGGACAGAACCGCGGTTGAAGAGAGCCTGAATTATGTATTCACAGATGAAGCATGGCTGACGCAGGCCCTTACGCATCCGAGTGTTGACCAGAAACGCATTACCAACCTGAACTACGAGCGACTGGAGTTCCTGGGGGATGCCGTGCTGGAGCTGGTGGTGAGCCGAGAGCTCTTTGCCCGTTATCCCAAGGCGGACGAGGGCCTGCTGACCAAGATGCGATCTGCCATTGTGAGCCGCGCCCACCTGGCTGAGCTCTGCGGCAAGCTGGGATGGGGTGAGCAGATGCTGATGAGTCCCCAGCTTGAGAAGACCGGCGGTCGTACTGCGCTTTCCATCCTTGCCAACACCTTTGAAAGCGTGATTGGCGCGGTGATGATGGATTCCAACTACAATGCTGCCCGCAAGGTGTCTCTGCATCTGCTTGAAGCAAGTCTCGATGTGGCTCACACCCTCATCTCCATCAATTATAAGGGTGAATTGCTTGAAGCTTTGCAGGCTATTAACGGGCAGGGGCCGAAATATGCCGTGGAGCTGGTGGATGAAAGCAAACCCGCCGGGCCTTTCCGTGCCCGGGTGATGTGGAACGACATGGAGCTTGGCTGTGCTGAGGGGCAGAGCAAGCACAAAGCTGAAATGGCTGCTGCTGCTCAGGCTCTGGAACTCAAGCGGTACAGCTGCTAGAGTTCAAGACGCAGGATTTGAACCGGGGCCTGGCTGGGAATAAGCTGGGCGCGCTCTTCTGCGCCTTCCAGTCGGAGGTAATGAGTGCCCTCTCTCGGCATATTGAGCCGGGTGAGATAGCGCATGTCATCCCGTAGCGTAGGAAGCCTGCCGGAGGAAACAACCCGGTTCTTTTCGTCCACAATCTCCACAACCGGCGAATCCTCAAGACGCGGTTGCAAATCAATCAGGATACGCTGGCTGTTTTCCGGAATACCGGCGTGTGTATACCACTTGCGGGCCTTGATAAGGTAATGCTCTGTTACATCCTCTGCTTCGAAATTGGGTAATTTCTTTCGCTCGGCAAACTCACGAGGCCACCAGGTGACGGCTCCCCCGGGCATGATGGCACGGACTCTCTGGAAAGGGTTAAGCGGGTTAAGCATCCCCACATATTCCATGACCCACGGGGTGTCAAAATCCCGCTCGTTGAACTCAATCATGTGCCATTCACCATCAATCCAGGCTTCTGCCCAGGTGTGGTTGCCCTGGATATGGTTCCATGTGTGCACGCCCACAGCGCGTGCCGGAATACCCACCGAACGCAGCGCGCAGACCAGAAGAACACTCTGCCCGGTGCAGGATATCTTCTTCTCAGCGAGTGCCTCCAGGGCATTCATATTGTGTTTGCTGCGTTCCCTGGAGTAGTAAGTTCCGGTAGCGTTGCCGATGTTGGCTGCTATGAGTAACGCAGCCTCGCGGGCTGAGCGGCATTCTTTCACCATGGGCGGGAATATCCGGTTCAGGATGGGACGCCAGTCGCACGGCTCCTCATTGATTACCTGGTCCGGCAGCAATGCTGCCTTGCGAATATGCTCCGGCGCTGCATCGCTCCACGGAAAATCTGCCGCAGATAACGTGGCGCTCAGCAGGAAAATGACTGTGAGAAGGAATCTCATACGACTTCACCATACAGGGTGAACCCGGTGCATTCGGAAATACGCACGGGCACGAGCGTGCCGACCTCTGCGGTGTTACCGGGAATGATGACCGGCTTGTTCTGGGAAGTGCGTCCCTGGAGTCGGTCGGGGTTATTCTTGCTGGGCCCTTCCACCAGGATAGTCTGCTGCGTGCCGACCAGTGCCTGGTTGCGGGCAACGGCGATGCGGTTCACGGCTTCCAGCAGGTCGTGGTTGCGCTCCTCCTTTACGCGAAGACATATCTGGTTCTCCATGGCTGCGGCCACCGTATCGCGGCGCGGGGAATACTGGAACACGAATGCGTTATCGAACTGGATGCGTTCTACCGCAGCCTTGGTTTCGAGGTAGTCCTCGTGTGTTTCGCCGGGGAAGCCGACGATGATATCCGTGGTGATGGCGAGATCCGGCCGAGCCTCGCGCATGGCTTCGCAGAGGCGCAGGTATTTTTCGTTCTTGTAAGGGCGGCGCATCAGCTGCAGAATGCGGTCGCTGCCGCTCTGCATGGGGAAATGGATGTGGCTGCACAGTTTGGGCAGGTAGGTGTAGGCGTTCACCAGATCCTGGCGGAAACCGATGGGGTGGGGACTGGTGAAGCGGATGCGCTCCAGTCCGTCCATGTCGTTGAGCTTTTCCAGCAGACGCACAAAGGCGCCGCGACCATTGATGACCGGTTCGTCCTTGCCGTAGCGGTTCACAATCTGCCCCAGCAGGGTGACTTCCTTCACTCCGCGGTCGACAAGTTCGCGAACTTCCTGCAGGATGTCTGCCTCCGGGCGACTGCATTCGGCACCACGGGTACTGGGGACGATGCAGTAGGAGCAGCGCATTTCGCAGCCTTGCATGATGGAGACGAAGGCGGTGCAGTTGCCGGAGGGCGGCAGGTGGTCGCGGATTTCATTCTGGAAACCCTCTTCCTGCTGTGTGGCGCAGATGTGTGCGCCTCGGCGGATGGGTTCGAAATCCGGCTGGCCGAGACGGCTGCGCAGCAGGCGGTTGCACAGTCTGTAAACATTGTGGTACTGCTGGGTGCCGGTCACAATATCCAGACGGGGAACATCGCGGAAGAGGGAGGCTGCGCGGCTCTGGCACATGCAGCCCATGAAGCCGTAGACGACCCAGGGCTTGGCTGTGGGACGGGAGCAGAGCAGGCCCATCTTGCCCAGTGCCTTCAGTTCTGCCTTTTCGCGAACGGAGCATGTGTTGATAAGGATGACATCGGCCTCAGCCTCATCCTTGGTAAGCTCATAACCGCCGGACAGGAACATGCTGGCCACCTGTTCGGAGTCGCGCTCGTTCATCTGGCAGCCGTAAGTTTTAATCAATACACTGGGCATGCGCGTATGCTAACATAGCAGACAGCAGATGAAAAGCTGAATTCAAGTCACCCGGCTGTAATGACCAGAGGAATGCGCAAATCGTGCGATTCTGTGGGCAGCTTATCGTACATCTGCTCCCCAAATGCAAGGGCTATTATCTGAGCCCTGGTGCAGCAGGGAATGAAGCGGTCATAGTAGCCCCCGCCGTACCCCATTCGGTCTCCTTCCCGGGTAAATGCCACGCCGGGCACAACGAGCAGGTCGATATCCTCCGGGCTTACAGTCTGGGTGTGGGGCGCAGGTTCAGGAATATTCATGGCTCCCGGTTGCATGTCTCGGGCGATATTCTGAACCTCCCGGAACTCGAGCTGATGCCCGGGCAGACAGAGGGGGAAGACAAATCGGTGCAGGGGGTATTCCTGCAGCAACGGGAGGAGATTCACCTCATGCGGAAGCGGTGCATAGATGGCTACCGTTTTCGCATCGCCTGTGAGGTAGGGGGCCAGCTTACGGCGCAGGGTTACTGAACGCAATTGCGCTGGGTCGGCTTCGGCGGCTGCTTTCAGCCGCACCAGAGCCTCCCGGCGCAGTGTTTTTTTAGATATGTCAGGCATTTATTCTGCGGCAGACGGATTGCGGCCGAAGAGGGCCAGCATGCGTCCGGTGTTGCCCTTTTCTATGCGGTAGGAGTAGAATGTCTCCAGGTCGGAGGCTGTGTCCAGCCCGCAGTCTGTGATGTTCTCGGGGGCGATGCCGGCTTCTTCCAGCTCCTGCTTAATCATGGTGACGATATCTACCTCGTAATGAGGCGGACGGATGCAGGGGGAAATGACGGCGATGCAGTCCTTGGCCTGTACACCCAGTACCTTGTACATGGAGGTGAGCGTCTCGCCGACAATGTTCTGGAGGGTTCCCTGCTTGCCGGAATGAATGAGCGCACGACTTTGGCTCACTGTGTCGTAAATCCACACAGCGGCACAGTCTGCGACGTAGATACCCAGACAGCAATCGGCCTTGCCACCGCAGAACAGAGCATCCACTCCTTCCACAGGGTAGGAGCAGCCGATGTCGCCTACGAGTGCGGCCTTGTTGCCGTGCACCTGCTGGGCCCGGCGCAGCATCTTGGGGGCAATGCCACCCTCTGTCAGCACGGCTTCATGCGTGGGGGTAAGAGCACTGATGACAGCCTGTCTGTCGGTGCTGGTGGGTACATCGGGGATGCGTGTGATGAAACGGGCAAAATTCTCAGGATAATCGTTGAGAACCTTCAGGTAATCTGGGGAATACTTGCTCATATGTAAAGTGGTAATCTGGCCTGTTACTTACGGGCGGCTGCCGTGCGGCGGTTGATGACACGGCGGGCCGGCCCCATGGGGCTGGCTGCATCTTCCCTTGCCATCATCTGGGCAAGGTCGGCCGCGATGTTGCTGCGCATCTGGGCAACGAGGGCGCGCCCCTGGTCGGTGATGCGTACCATGATCTTGCGGCGATCCGATGCTGCGGTATAACGCTTCAGGTGACCGAGTTCCTGCAGTTTGTCAATCATGCCCGTGGCAGCAGCAGTGGAGTGTCCCATCATCTTGGCAATGTTGCTCATGGAGAGACATTCCTCTTCTGCCAGATAGGCGAGAAGGAAGAATTGCGGGAAGGATACCTTACCTTTCGTCAGTTCCGGAGAGAGACGCAGAATGCAGCTGCGCTGAGAGAACAATACAAAATCGGTAAGGTTCTGCACGTCCTGCTCCTGCTGAAGTTCTGCGTGGTTGTGGTGACTTCTGGTCATAATCAGGTGGGATGTTTCAGGTAAGATATTACGGCTTTGCGTAATTTTTGCAAGCCCAAAATTTCAGCCCATCCGAACGATTATGCTCTGGTGTGTTCATGTGGTGGTATAAAATTTATACCCATACCACATATTGTGATTTGGAGGGTGCAAAAAAGTTACACCCTCGATGCATGGTGTTTACTTTTCCTCTGCAATAAGGAGGATACTGCGGATTTCCGGAGTCATCAGATTCTCTTCTTCCATGCGGGAAATATGGCTGCGGATAGATTTCCAGATAGTATCAAAGGTTGCCATGTGATTCTGAACAGCCATGTAGTCCTGAACGGTGGGTTCAGGGAGGGCCTTCTGCATCTTCACCAGCTCCTCGCATTCCTTCTTCAGCTGCTGGAGTTGTGGAATAGCAGCCTTGGTGCTGGCTGCATCTGTACAGGCATTAAGGCAGAGTTCTGTGCGGGAGAGAAAATCCAGCACAGCGGCAGTCATGTCCAGGTGATTGGTCGGTGAGTCCTGTGCCTGAAGCTGAAAAGCACCAAAGGCGAGCAGAATGGCAAGAAAGAATTGTTTCATTTTGAATCAGCAGTGGGTTCTGTGTCCCTTCGTTCCTGTCAGCTTGACAGGGGTGCCACATCCGGGGCAGTTGTAGCGCCAGAAGAAGAGAACATGCAGAGCCGTGGTGAAATTATAACCAAGGATAGGCAGATAATGAGCTGCGCGGTTGCGATTATAGTGGCTGAAACGGAAAATCCGCATGTGGCACACGGGGCATGTGGCCTTGCGCGCTATCAAAAGGTATACCAGACAGGGAACCACCAGAATGATGGCTCCAAGGATTTCCACAGGAAGGTCCGGCATGCTGTCTGTAATCATCAGAACGGGAAATGCAACGATGCTGATGAGGGGAACAAGCAGGAACAGGGTGAAGAATGCCGCCATGAGTGCCGTGAAGGGGTGTGTACAACGCACCGGACTGTGCATGATGACGTTGTTCTGCGCGTCCTTTTTTCTGGATTTGAATTCCTCCGTATATGAGCGCTGCTTATAACCGGTTGTCGGCTTGGCGCTCCGGAGCCCGGGAATGCCTATTGAGGGTGTAGGTGTGTAGGCTGCTGGCTTTTCTTCCAATGAAATCGCACTCAGCCGTTCCTCGGTAAGCGTGAACGATTTATCTGGGAAATATTGCTGGGCCTGGTTGAGATCCCGGAGTAATTGCTGAACTGTGCAGTTCCTGAGCTGCTCCGGCGTGCTGATCCCGCAGAGCGCGAGTTCTTCGCGCTCCAGCGGGGTCAGCTTATCGAAAACATCCGGATTCATAGGGTGTGTATATCTAAATTGCTGCTTAAATCAGGGCACTGAGCATAGCCTGAAGCTGAGCTGTCTTGGTTTCCCATTCTGCCAGTCGTGCGCGTTCCTGGTCCACCACGGCGGCGGGGGCTCGATCCACGAAGGAGGCATTGCCGAGCTTGGCCTGGCTCTTGGCAATTTCCTTAGCCATCTTTTCGAGCTCCTTCGTGATGCGGGTGCGTTCGGCGTCTACATCGACCAGCCCTTCAAGAGGAAGGAAGAGCTCGCCAAGCGGAGTAAGGGCTGTGGGTGTGCCCTTGGGCGCCTCGTATGTGGCATCGACCTCGGCAGACTGGGCGCCGGCAAGCAGAGCCAGGCGTGCTGCAAGATCATCGTTAACAGGGAGAGCCGGCTTCAGCACAAACTTTACCTTGCGGTTGGTTGCCAGGTTGTATTCGGCCTTCAGGTTACGGGCTTTGTTGGCAGTGTCGTACAGAGCGGAGGCTGTGGCCCGGGCCTTGGAAATTTCCGTGTTGTCCAGTCCGGCGAGCAGGGCGTCTGCCTGAGGCAGGGCGGTGCTCATGAGCGGCTGACCATCCTTGGAGAAGCCGAGACTTGCCCAGAGCTCCTCTGCGATGTGAGGCATAATGGGAGCGAGCAGAGCCAGATAGTGACGCAGCACGGTGTCCATCGTGTAAAGGGTGGCGTTCTTCACTGCGGCATCGCCGTCGCGAAGATCGTTCTTAACGGCTTCCAGGAACAGGGAGCAGTACTCATTCCAGAAGAAGGAGTAGAGAGCCTGTGTATAGGTGTTGAACTCGTACTTGCCGAGACCTTCCGCCACGGTGGCGTGCAGTTCCTTCAGCTTGGAGAGGATATCGATGTGAACCGCGGTGAACTTCGGTGCGGGGTCCGTGCTGGCTGCTCCCTGCATCATGCGGAAGCGGGCGGCGTTGTACAGTTTGTTGGCAAAGTTCTTGCCCTCCTCAATCTGCTTCTCGTCAAACTTCACGTCTGTGCCGGTGGGGGCAATACGCATCAGGCCGAAACGCAGACCGTCGGCACCGTACTTGGCGATGAGGTCAAGCGGGTCGGGGCTGTTGCCCAGACTCTTGCTCATCTTGCGGCCAAGAAGGTCACGCACAATGGAGGTGAAGAAGACATTGCCGAAGGGCTTGCCGTCTGCAAAGCGGTAGCCGGCCATAATCATGCGGGCCACCCAGAAGAAGATGATATCCGGGCCTGTTACGAGGTCGCTGGTGGGATAGAACTTGGCCAGGCAGTCCTTGTCCATGGTGGAGAAGGGCCACAGCCAGCTGCTGAACCAGGTGTCCAGAGCATCTTCGTCCTGCACCCAGTTTTCCGGGTCGGTCGGGGGAGTTACACCCACGTAGATATCGCCGGCGGCGGCATCCTGCGCATCAAGCTTGGTAGCAGCCTGCAGCTCGGCAGCCTTCTCCTTGCG
>JAZQVE010000092.1:0-14951 GCA_045631705.1 Akkermansia sp.
TCGCCCCCTGACAGGGGCTCGACGAAACTTCGCAGCTTACGCTGCTCAGAGAGAGACAAACTTCAATTTGGCGCAGCAATCTTTGGGACACATGGGGAAATGTCATCGGCATCCGTTTTTTTTGAACCAGCCTGCCTAATCCTTCCTATACCACCCGGAAAGAAGGAAAAACAGACGGGCAGCAGGCTCGGAGTACCGCATGCCTGCTGCCCGCCTGTTATATATTTACAGGTTAATCATTAATCCTCGTCCTTCTCGGGGGCGAGCCAGCGCATGAAGAGGCGGCTGGTGGCCGGGATGACAAGGAGGTTCAGGATGGTGGCGGACACCAGGCCGCCGAATTGCACGATGGCCAGCGGTGCCAGCAGCTCACCACCGGGCTGGTCCTTGGCCCACACGAGGGGGAGCAGGCCCAGAATGGTGGTGAGGGAGGTCATCATGATGGGGATGACGCGCTCGCGGGAGCCATCGCGGATGGCATCGAGGGTATTCATGCCCTGTTCTTCCAGTGCGCGGTAGCGGTTCAGCAGGATAAGACCGGAGCGGATGGCGAAGCCTACCACCGTCACGAAGCCCACAATGGAGCTCACGGACAGGATAGGCGGCACATAGGTTTCTCCGCTGAGCACAGATTTCACCGTATCGGGCGAGGCCAGGAACACGGCCACAATACCACCCACCAGGCAGAGGGGGATGTTGATGAGCGTGACCAGGGCGCGGCGCACGCTGCCCAGCGAGCTGGAAAGCAGCAGCACAATGAGCACGCACACGATACCGCCCAGGATATACAGGCGGCGGCCTGCTTCCTCTCGGCTCTTGATGGTGCCTGCATAGTCCACTGAGCAGCCCATGGCATTCATGGCCGGGTCGAGCTTGGCGCGGCAGGCTTCTGCCAGGTCGCCCAGGTTGGAATCGGCAGCGGGGTTGCAGGAAATCATGGCCTTGCGGCGGGTGTTATCGCGCAGAATGAGGTTAGTGGTTTCGGCGCGGTACACGTGGGCGGCATCTGCCAGACGCACCATGCGGCCGCCGGGTGCCACCAGCTGCAGGTTGCTCACATCGTCCATGCTCATGCGGAGTCTGGGATCCAGGCGCAGCATGATGTTCCAGTGGTCGAGGTTCTTGATGATTTCACCGGCCTTGTAGCCATTCATGGCGGCAGATACCTGCTCTGCGGCCTCAGCCACGGTAAGACCGTAAGTGGCCAGGATTTCGCGGTTGTAGTCCACGCAGATGGTATCCACCATCACCTCGCGGTTGGCGCGGGCATCGGCCACTTCCGGCAGGGTGCCCAGAATCTCGGCTGCCTTCTTGGCTGCGGCGCGAATCTGCGGCAGGTCTGAGCCATAGATATTGATGGCGATTTCCGAATTGGAGCCGGACAGAGCAGAGGAGATGCGGTGCGCCAGCGGGTAACCGATCATGCCGCCCATGCCGGGCATGCCGGAAATCACCTTGCGGATGTCCTCGCGAATCTTGCGCTGGTCAACGTTCAGGTCCACGCGCACCACCAGTTCGGAGGCACTCACCGGTTCGGCGTGCTCGTCGTTCTCGGCGCGGCCTGTGCGCTGGGTCACGGTCTTCACGCCTTCAATCTTCTCAAGCTCGGCCATCACCTGGCGGGATACGCGCTCCGTCTCCGCCAGCGATGTGCCCGGCACGGCGTTCACAAAGACGGTGTAGCAGTCCTCGTTGAATGGCGGCAGGAAGCTGGTGCCATAGGTGCTGCCCAGCCACAAGGCACCGCCGGTAATCAGCATCAGGAAGCTGAATACCCAGCCTGCGCGGCGCAGGCAGAAGTCCAGCACGGGGTCATACATCCGCTTGATGAGGCGTGCTGTGGCGGAATCGCCGTCATCCTTGATATTCTTCGGGGCTTTGAACCAGATGTAGCAGAGCACCGGCACCAGGGTGAGGGCCACCAGCAGGGATGCAGCCAGCGCCAGCATGTACGAAATGCCGAGCGGGCGGTAGAACTGGCCCTCCAGACCGCTGAGGAAGAGCACCGGGGCAAATACCAGCAGAATGATGACAGTGGAGTAGGAGATGGAGGAGACAATTTCGCCCTTGGCTTCCAGCAGCACAGCAAAGCGGCTGCGGCGCTGCTCCGGCGGGAGCGCGGCGTTGCGGGTCAGGTTGCGCCAGGCTACCTCCACAAAGACGATGGCGTTGTCCACCACATCACCCACTGCCACGGCCAGACCGCCCAGGGTCATGATGTTCACGGCCAGCCCGAACATCGGGAAGCAGGCCATGCCCAGCAGCACGGAAAGCGGCATGGTGATGAGGGTGATGATGGCTGTGCGCAGGTTCAGCAGGGTGAGCACAATCACCAGCATCACCACGATGCCGGCAATGATGAGCGTTTCCTTGCCATTCTCCAGTGAAAGGTTGATGAAGTCGGCCTGGCGGTAGGCATCTGCCCGCAGGGTGATGTTCTCCGGCAGGCGGTTCTGGGCAAACTCCTTCACGGCGGCATCCACCTGCTCAGTCAGGGCCAGGGTGTTGGCCCCCGGCACCTTCTGCACGGAAAGCACCACGCATTCGCGCCCGGCAAAGCCGGCATTGCCGCGGCGGGGCGCGCCGTCAATCTTTACTTCGGCCACGTCCTCCACACGCAGCACGCCGCTGGGGTGGGCGGGAACCAGTGCACGCTTAATCTGCTCCGGGGTGAAGGCGCGCGAGGCCTGCTGCACCGGCAGCTCCAGACCAGCCACGTCCTCGATGTAGCCTGCGGGGGCGGTGCTCTGTGCGCTCTCCACGCTCTCCTTCAGGTCATCGAAGGAAATGCCGGCCTGGCGCATCTTCTCCGGGTCGTACAGCACCTGGTATTCGGGCATGCGGCCACCCAGCACGGTGACCTGGCCCACACCGGGAATGGAAAGCAGGCGGTTGCGCAGCTCGAACTGCCCCACGCGGCGCACTTCCAGCGGGTCGGCCGTCTCGTCCCCCAGCAGGGCAATGAGCATGATTTCACCCGTCACGGACACGATGGGTGCCATCTCTGTCTCCACGTGTGAGGGCAGGTTCTCGCGCACCGTGGAGAGTCGTTCAGACACAATCTGGCGGGCCAGGTAGATATCCGTATCCCAGTCAAAATCCACCCACACGAAGGAAAGACCGCTGCCGCTGGAACTGCGCACGCTCTGCACGCCGGGCGTGCCGGAAAGTGCAGATTCCAGGGGGATGGAGACATACTGCTCCACCTCTTCGGCGGTGAGGCCGCTGGCCTCGGTCTGGATGGTGACACGCGGCACGTACAGCTCCGGGAAGACATCCACGGGGGTGCGCATGATGCCTGTAATGCTCAGCGCGGTCAGCACCAGCGTGATGATAATCACGGTGATGCGGTTATGCAGGCAGAAGGAAATCAGTTTCTCCAGCATCAGTGGTCCTCCCCTTCGTGGAACTTGCCGTCGGCATGGAAATGGCCGGCCTTCTTCTGCTGGCTGCCATCTGCCGGCAGCAGGTAGCGCAGTTCATAGCCGCCTTTCACCACCAGTTTCTGGCCGGGAATAAGCCCCTTCACAGGCACCATGCCGCGGCGGCTGGTGCCGGCCTGCACCTTTACCATGGCGAAGGTGCCTTCCTTGATTTCCAGGAACACCACGTCATCGATACCCACCTTCACCAGGGCGGTATCGGGGATGTTCACATAGCCCTCCTGGCCGCCGTCGGCATACATATCGATGCGGCAGAGCTGGCCGGGCCGGGCATCGGCGGGCAGTGCCTTGGGGGTGAAGAAGAGCTTGCGGGTCTGCTTTTCCGGGTCCACCTGCTCAGCCATGCGCCAGCTGCCTTCCATCACCTGCTGGGTGCGGCCGTTCAGGCGGGTGGCGCGGATGCTGGTGAACTCGGGCACGTCGTTGCCATACAGCGTGCCTTCCACTTCCATGCCGCCCAGATTGCTCATGGTGACCACGGGGGCCCCCTGTTCGCCCCAGCTGCCCTGGGTGATGCCCACATTGCGCACGATGCCGTCGTTCTCTGCCCGGACCTCCAGGGTGGGCATGCCGTTCTCGGAGATGATTTCGGCACCCATCACCAGAATTTTAAGGCGGGTCTGGGTTACCTCGAGTTCGCGCTGCAGCTGGCGTTTCTCGGCATTCTTGAAATTAAGCTGTTCCTCCAGGTCGCTGCTGGTGGTACCGGCGGACTTGAGACGCTGGAGACGCTGGCTCACGGAGTCGATTTCCTCGCCGCAGCGAGTGATGGCGGCCTCCTGGATGCGGATATCGGCTACCAGGGCGCTCACCTCGGGGGCAATCACGGTGTACAGCACCTCGCCCTTCTTCACGCTCTGGGCAGATTTGACACGAAGAGAGATGCGGCCCGCGCAGGGCAGGGCGTAGGTTTCCTGAGCGTGGCTCGGTACGGTCAGGTAGCCATACAGGCTGTGCTGCAGGGCAAGGCCCACGGCAGGCACTTCCTCAATCTTCATGGCGGAAATATGGCGGGCATGGCTGTCTGCCGTCACCAGCACCGGGGCGGAACCTGCGCTGCAGGAATCTCCATGGTCATGGGTGCAAGTGGCGCCGTGCTCATGCTTGTGCTCGCCTTCGGCAGCGTGGTCATGGGTGCAAGTGGCGCCGTGCTCGTGCTGGTGCTGGCCTTCGGCAGCGTGGTCATGGGTGCAAGTGGCGCCGTGTTCATGCTTGTGCTCGCCTTCGTCAGCGTGGTCATGGGAGCAAGTGGCGCCGTGCTCATGCTGGTGCTCGCCCTCGGCGGCGTGGTCGTGGGTGCATGTGGCGCTGTGTTCGTGCTGGTGCCCGGCTTCGGCAGCGTGGTCGTGGGAGCAAGTGGCGCCGCGCTCATGCTGGTGGGCGGTTTCTGCTGCATACACAGCAGAGTACGACAGGGCGGCTATAAAGCCTAAGAAGTGTTTCAGTTTCATTTATTTGGAAAAATAGAAGATGATGGTGGGCATTTGCAGATACTGAAGTTCCACCTGCGTGGTGAGCAGCTTGGTGAGACAGTCGAGGTAATTCATGCGGCGGAGGTAGGCCTCCTGCCGGGCATCGGCCACGGCGGGGAGCTTGGTTTCGCCGATAGCATACAGCTTTTCCTGCTTCTGTTCAGCATCCGAGAGCTGGGCGACACGCTGCTTTTCTGCGCGGCAGTGCTTCAGCAGGAGCTCCTGCATGTCGGAGAGTGCCACAGACTGCTGAAGCAGGTTGCGCCAGGTCTGAACGGCATCGTATTCCTTGATAGCGCGCTCCACTTCGGCCTGGGCGATGCCCTGCTGGTTGCGGTTCCAGAGGGGCAGGTTCACCCCGACGCCGATACCTACCTTGCTGTTGCCGTCCTCGTGTTCAAAGCCGGGGTTTACAGAAAGCTCCGGGTATTGCTTGCGGATTTCGCGTTCCAGTTCTGCCTCGCTGGTGCGGTGGGTGGCCATGGCGGCCAGAAGCGCCGGGTGCTGGCGCAGTATATCGTGGGGCGGGGTCGGCACGGCTGCCGGAATGCTGCCGGGCAGCTTGCCTTCCAGCTCCACATGGCGCATATCCGGGTGCAGACCCAGCAGCTGCACCAGCTCCAGATGCTGGTTCAGGTGCTCCTGCTCCATTTCCTGCAGTTCCTTCTGGCCATCGTTCAGGCGGCGGCAGATAACCTGGAAATCGGCAAACTCCATCTCGCCGAGCTCATGCATGCGCTGGGCGTTCTTCTGTTCCTCTGCCATTTGTTTCACCCGGGCCGCCATGAGCGCCTGTTTGGCGTGAGTGGCCATCACCTGGTATCGCAGTGTATCCAGCTTCACCAGGTATTCGCGCTCCTTCTTCACCATTGCCAGGTAATCAGCCTCCTTGTAGCATCTGGCCACCTTTTCCGCCAGCGCCGGCAGACCGGTCACCGGCAGCGTAAGCGATAAGCCGATACCCCGGTTGGTCACGTCCAGTTCGCGTATCTGGTTCAGCTCTGCTGAAAGGGCCGGGTCCTCCCATAAGCCGGCAAACTCGGCCACGGCAGAGCTGCGCGCAAAGGCCAGGCGTGCCTGATTCAGCTCCGGGTTCAGCAGCAGCCCGATTTCGTGCATCCGTACAGGACTCAGGGCTGCCCCGTCTCCACATAATTTGGAGGAAAGCGATTTCCACTCGGCTGTGTCCCATACTAAATCAATGGGTTGGGGTTGATAAAGAGTACAGGCTGCCAGCGCCAGCGGCAGCATACACCCCACAATGTGTCGTAATCTCATAAATCTGTTTTATTCGTGCGCGCGTGGGCGCGACAGGTGTCCGGCTTTATATTTAGCTCTACATGGCGCATAAGTAAAGAAAAAAATCCGATTCCGCCCCTGTACCACACGTGTCCCAAAGATTTTACAATTGACTGATATATCAACACCGTTTTGGAGCCAGCCCCCCCCTCTTTATGCGCTAAATGGCGATTCGTGGGGGGGCTCAAATCCTTCGGAGCACGGGACTTCAGTCCCGAAAACATAACCGTTGGGGGGGGACTAAAGTCCCCCGCTCCGCCCAGAAACATCCGCCCGACAAAATCCAATTTGGCGCAGCATTCTTTGGGACACGTGTGCCCTGTACACATTTGTTCCCAGGATATAGCGTGGAAAAATGAGCATTCCTTGCGCTGTCGAAGCTTTTCCGGCGGATAGAGGGCGATTGAGATGCAGGCGGACGCTGACGAGGGAAAATGACAAAATCCGCGAGCGGCCTGGGGGCTGCTCGCGGATGGAAAGGGGAGGGGTTAGCCAGCGGACCGTGGCTTACTTCTTCTTATCGCCGCTGCACCAGAGCTTGATAATCTGGTCGGAGGTGACACCCAGGTTGGATTCCGGGTTAAGGCGCTTCATTTCGATGGCGTATTCCTTGAGTTTGAGGGCGCCACCGCCGCTGCGGCGGGTTACACCGATGATGACGGCGTAGAAAGCCTGTTTCTGCTCGGGTGTGTAGGCGGGGTCGCGGAGGAACTCGCGCATGGCATCGATGGTGTCCTCGGTGCTCATTTCCAGACCACCGTCGCTCTTCTTGCCACAGTATTTCTGAGCCATGGCCCAGGGATCGAAGAGGAGCCGGCGCACCATGCCGGATTCGTCGTCCGGGTCGGCGGATTTGACGAGGTCGCGGTAGTTTTTCGGGGGCTCGATGCCCTGGATGGCCCAGGCCTCTGCAATGAGCTGGGCTTTCTCGACGCCGGAGGCCGCGTGTGCACGCTGCATGATTTCCTCCTGCTTGTGCTTGGCTTCGAGCTTGGCCTTCACCTCATCGGCGATTTCCTTCATGGTGCCGCGCAGGAGAACAGGGCCCTGCACGCGGCCATAGAGGTAACCTTCCTTATCGTACATGAGGAGGCTGGGGTAGGTTTCCATGGAGTGCGCAGCAGGCTCAGCCAGGGCACCCCACACGGCACGCTGGGCGGACTTCTCCTCGCCGCTGGCGTACTGGTAGAAGGGGGTGAGGATGAGGGCGGCGTTTCCGGCGGCTTCATTGAGCTCCGGGGAGGCGATGACCTTCTTGCAGAGTGCTTCGCTGAAGCGGTCCCATCCCTTGGCGTAGACGACGAGGATGTAGCCGTCGTCTGTGGCGTTCTGGGCTGCCTGGTCCTGGGTGGCATACTGCTGGGCGGCAGACAGGGGCTGCGGCAGCAGCAGGCTGGCGGCAAGCAGTGCAAGGTATATGGCTTTCTTCATGGTGGAATGAAAGGGGGTGTGGGGTTAGGCGGCGTCTCGGCCGTAGAGGAAGATGCCGTTGAGGTGGAAGAACTCAGGACCACCCTTGCGCAGCACGCGTACATAGCGGCCGAGGGTTTCGGGGAACTCGACCTTGATGACCCGCTGCGTGCACTGCCCCAGGTCCTTGCTGATGGTGCGCCAGCTCTGGCCGTCGTCGGAAATCTGGATGACCATGTTGTTGAGGCGGTGGTGGTTGCTGTTGGTGGTGACGATGACCACGCCGTTCACATAGCCGGGTTTGGGCATCATGACAGCGGCCCAGGGATTTTCCTCCTTATCGGTGTGGAAGCGGCCACCGCTGGGGCGGGTGACACCCCAGTGGGAAACGGGGGAGTCGTGGTTGCAGGTGGAGCTGGTGATGAGCATGCCGTCCTCCGAGAGGAGTTTGCCGGGCATGCTGGGCAGGGCGGGCATGTCGCCGGGGGCTTCCACGCTGTCGGAGCTGTTGGAGCCGAGGCGCTGGAAGGTGGCGATGTCTCGGGAGCGGGCGGCGGAAAGCATGAGCTGGCCGGTTACCTGCTCACCACCTCTGCCGCCACCCATGGCACCTGTGCCGGTGCGGGAGAGGGTCTTGGAGATGTCTGCAATGGACTGGGCGGCGGTGTTGCCGATGCCCTTGGCCATTTCCTCACCCCAGCCGATGACCACGGGCAGGTAGTCTGCCTTGGCTGCCAGGTTGCCCATCATGAGCTGGAATACCGGCAGGGCGCGATCCGGTGCAGGCGGGGGGATTTCCTTGCCATCGGGCGGGTCCTGGTAGGCCAGAAGCTCAATCTGGCGGCGTCCGAATTTCTCGATACGCCAGCGCTCCGGGCCCATCTGGCGCACGTTGTCCCAGAAGACATGGAAGCGGGTCATGAGGTCCTTGGTGGGCATCTTGGCGGCCTTCATCTTGGGGTAGACCCAGTTGGCCAGGAACTCGGAAACGACCTCGGGGTAGCGCGGGGCGAGCAGGTAGCAGAGGTTGTCCTGCATGTTGCTGAGCAGCTGCATATTGCCGCTCTTGCTGGCGCCGAGGTAGTTGTTGTATTCCTGCCACACCGCAATGTTGATGGGCTGGGCGGAGGTGGCGTCGTTGAAGTAGCTGATGATTTTCTTATCCTTCTTGGCGGCGATGGCGTTGTGGGCCAGCACGCGGTACACGTTGGACACGTGGGTGTCCGGGGTGAGCTTGGTGTAGAGCTCGGAGCCGAGGTGCAGCGAGGAATAGGCGCTCCACATGTTGAGCACGGGCTGCCAGTGCAGGCCGCGCTCCCAGCTGACGGAGTTGCCGGGGGTCCAGGTGCCGTTTACCCACAGCACGTAGGCGCAGTGGCCGGGCTCGCCGCAGGTGAGGGCCGGCACGCCGTTGGCCAGGGCGGCAAAGGCACCGAAGTGGGAGATACCACCGCACACGCAGCCCACATACAGCGAGCGGGTGAAGTGGTTGCCGCCGTAGATGTGGTCCCAGGGCATGTAGTAATCGGCGCCGTGGATGCTGTCGCCATACAGGTTGTACAGACGGTAGCCCAGGCGGTGCGGGCTGCCCATGTAGCGCTCGGCGGGCACGTGCACGTTGTCCAGTGCCCATTCCAGGCTGATGCGGTCGCCGGCGATGTTGTCGCCCTTGCAGCCGCACACGATGCGGCGCAGGTACATGGGCAGGTCATCGAAGAGGACGTTGAGGCGATCGTTCTTCCAGTTGGTGATGTAGTAGTCTGCGCGGTCCAGTGCCTTCTGGAAGTTCCAGTTGTAGCGGGCGTATTCCAGACCCACGGCGGTGGCGATATCGCGCACGACCTTGTCCTTGTAGACATCCGGGTGCTGCTTGGCAATGGCGGCGATGATGTGCAGCGCGCGGGCAGGGGCCACGCAGGGGCCGGAGAAGCAGATGTTCTCCATCCACTCCAGGTTGCCTGTGACCTGCTTGAGCACGGTGCGGCCATCGCGGTGCACGCTGAGCTCCTTGAGGGTCCAGGGCATGTTCTTGAGCTCTGCCTCGTATTTCTTGATGCTTTCCTGCTTGGCCTTGATGGCGGCCTGGAAGGCCATGCGCTCCTTGCCGCGCAGGGTCTTGAGCTTCTCCTTGTCCCGCTCGATTTCGCCGGGGAGGTTGTTGATGGCGTCTGTCAGCTTCTTGCGGCTGTTGGCGGCCATCTCCGGCGGTGTCATCTTGTCGTACTGCGCCAGCATGTACTGCGCCACCATCAGGCGGTTCTTCGGGCTCTCGATGAATTTGAGCACGTGTTCCGGGGTGTCGCCGCGCAGCGCGTTCATGATGCTGCTGGCCAGGGAACGCTGTGTGGCGTCCGGGTTGCCCCAGTTCGGGGTGTTCTGGGAAATGTAGTTGCCGTCGTCGGCCTTCTTCTTTTTTTTATCGGCCTTCTTATCCGCTTTCTTGCCGGTTTTCTTGTCGGTCTTCTTGTCGGACGATGCCTCCTGAGAGGTTTCGGCTGCGGTGTCTGCGGCTTCCTCCTGGGCTGCTCCGAGCGAGCCCATGCACAGCGGTATGGCCAGTGCGAGGGAAAGAATGTGGGTGAATGTTCTGTTGCGTTTCATTGCCTCGCTTTTACTCTACCCTTTTTGACCCCCGTGCGTCAACCTTAAAACTCCATTTTTAGCCTTCTAAGGCGAATTTCCGGCTCTTTTTGCATACTAATTAGGTAGAATTTATGTCAGTATGCTTGTATATGTGCGGGGAATGTGTTAAACTGCGGTGCAAGTTATGAAAACATCCACCATTTGTGTCCAGAGCGGCTGGCAGCCCGGCAAGGGCGAGCCTCGTGTCGTGCCCATTTATCAGTCCACCACCTTCCGTTACGAGACGAGCGACCAGATGGCCCGCCTGTTCGACCTGGAGGAGGCCGGTTTCTTCTACACCCGTTTGCAGAACCCGACCAATGAATGTGTGGCTAAGAAGATTGCAGAACTGGAAGGCGGCGTGGCTGCCATTCTGACCTCCTCCGGTCAGGCGGCTTCCTTCTATTCCGTGTTCAACATCTGCGAGGCCGGCGACCACTTTGTGTGCACCAGCGCGCTGTACGGCGGCACCTACAACCTGTTTGCCGTGACCTTCAGGAAGTTCGGTATCGACTGCACCTTTGTGGACCAGGATGCTCCGGAGGAGGAAATCCAGAAGGCATTCCGCCCCAACACGAAGTGCGTGTTCGGTGAGACGATTTCGAACCCCTCCCTGCAGGTGCTGGATATCGAGAAGATGGCCCGCATCGCCCACAAGAACGGCGTGCCGCTGATTGTGGACAACACCTTTGCCACGCCCATGAACTGCCGTCCCTTCGAGCACGGCGCCGATATCGTGATGCACTCCACCACCAAGTACATGGATGGCCATGCCACCCAGGTGGGCGGTGTTGTGGTGGACAGCGGTAAGTTCGACTGGGCTGCCCATGCCGACAAGTTCCCCGGCCTGACTACGCCCGATGCCTCATACCACGGCCTGGTGTATACGGATGCCTTCGGCCCCGGCGCCTACATCACCAAGTGCACGGTGACCCTCATGCGCGACCTGGGCTCCATTCCTTCCCCCTTCAATGCCTTCCTGCTGAATCTGGGGCTGGAGACGCTGCACCTGCGCGTGCCGCGCCACTGCGAGAACGCCCAGAAGGTGGCCGAGTTCCTCTCCACCCAGGAGGATGTGGCCTGGATTAACTACGCAGGCCTGCCCGACAACAAGTACTACGAGCTGGCCCAGAAGCAGTTCGACGGTGGCCGCACCTGCGGTGTGGTGACCTTCGGTATCAAGGGTGGCCGCGAGCGCGCTATCAAGTTCATCGACAGCCTGAAACTTTGCGCCATCGTGACCCACGTGGCCGATGCCCGCACCTGCGTGCTGCACCCCGCCAGCCACACCCACCGCCAGCTTACCGACCAGCAGCTGGAGGAAGCTGGTGTGAAGCCCGACCTCATCCGCTTCTCTGTGGGTATTGAGGATGCTGAGGACATCATCGATGACCTCAAGCAGGCTCTGGCTCAGATTTAAGACTCAGAATTCACATTTCAACAAGTCGCGCCGGGGGGAACACGTTTCCTCCCGGCGCGAATGCTTTTCGGATGAAGGAATGGCCGGGGGCTTCGGGTGGGTGGTGACGGTGTGAGCGCAATCATATCGCCAATGGCCGGTTCTCCACATATGTGCAGCGTGCAATGCGCGGCTGTCCGTAAAGCAGGCCGCCCGACCTGGGGCTCCAGGTCGGGCATGGGATTTTTCCTTTCAGGAAATGATTGTCAATCGCTGTCTCAGGCGCGGCGGCGACGGCGTGCAGCCAGAGCAGCCAGAGCCAGCAGGCTGAGGGTAGCCGTAGCGGGCTCGGGGATGTAGTTCGCGTTGTACTGCCAGCCAGCGCTGCCAGCTTCGCCGTAGTATACGCTTTCGCCATCCTTACCCAGGAAGCCAATCTGGCCATCAGCCGTGGCGGTGATTGTCCCGCCATCGGTACCCTGGAGGGCGATGCCCACCATGCCATCCTCGGGCAGGGTGGTCAGGTTGCGGATGTCGCTCATGATGCTGTCATCGATACCGGGGATGATGATGGCACCATCATTCGTGAAGTCGTAGTTCAGCAGGTCGGCATTCACGGTGAGCGTCAGCAGACCTTCAACACAACCGGTGACGCCGGTCACGGAGAGGCTGTTGGGCTCGGAGGGCAGGGTGACAAAGCTCAGCACCAGGCTGCTGCCGGTGTTGGTGATGGTGGCGGTGTAATCACCCACGAGGACATCCTGGTAGCCGCTCAGGTCGCCCGTGAAGGTCAGGGTGCCCGTGGTGGAAACCAGCGTGTGGGTGGTGTAATCCGTGGTGTAGGCCTCCAGATCCAGCGTCAGCGCGCCGATGGTCAGGTCGCCTGTAGCGGTTACCGTGGCGCCCGCGCCCAGCGTGAGGTCGCCCAGGTTGGCATTGGCCTCGAAGGTGGCGGTGGTGCCGGCGCCCAGCGTGGTGGAGCTGACGTTCACAGCCTTCTTGAAGGTGGCGCCCTCGGTGGAGCTGTTGTTTACTACGAGGTCGAAGGTGCTGTTAGCGCTCTGCTTGAGTTCAGCATTGATGGTAGCGGCCTTGTCGTGGTCGAAGGTTACCGTTGCCTTGACGTCGTTGGTTCGGGCGGCGTCTTTGCGGGTCTCAATCATTGAGTTGTTAATCTCGGTGGCATTGCCGGTGAATACAATCTTGTTATCGGTGCCACCTGCAATATCGAGACGACCAGTCCAGTCGGAGACATCGCCCGTGAACTTCTGTGTCACATTGGTAATGCCCTCCTTGTTGATAACAAGGTTGCCAGTGCCCAGTACCTTACCGTTGAAGGTGTTGGTGCTGTTAGAGTAACCGTCGTTAATCTCGAGGCCTGCTTTCGTAGAGGTGTTCAGAAGCTCGATATTTGCGTTGATGACGCTGTCTTTGGTCAGATAAGCAGTAACACCCTGAAGGGTTGCCGTGTAGCCGGAGACGACTGTCTGTAAATTCAGCTCGCGGGCACTGATATTCTCATAGTGCATATTGACACCAGAGCCATCAGACACGTTCACTGTCAGGTTGCCGATGCTCTGCTTGATGTGCACCTTGCCGGTGTAATTGTTGGTGTTACCCAGGTTGATGGTGAGACCTTCATCTCTGGAATCATCATCCACCACAATGCTGCCGTTGCCGGTCAACGCCTCAAAGGAAATGATGGTGCCCCATCTGCTGCTGATGGTCAGGTCGCCCTCCAGCGTGGTGGAACCGGCAAACGTCAGACCAGGAGTGTCTTTCGTGTTCAAATCCTCCACGTGCAGGCCGGCTCCCTTGGTTGTTACGATCACGTCAGTCCATGTGTCAGTCTTGCAGTTGACGTTAATAGAGCCGCCATCAATCACCATGGATGTGAAGGATGCAAGCGAAGGAGTTGTTCCTTCGCCGGAACCCAGATTAATGGTCACACCTTCAGCGATGGTCAGGGAGCCGGTGGCCTTGGTTACGTGGCCTGTTCCGAGGTCAACACTGGTCTGCAGAATAATGTTGCCGTCACCGGTAGAGCCAGAAAGCAATCCGGCTGCTGTAGCAACATCGGATCCTCCTGCAATGGTAACTGTGCGGCCTTCGGCGATATCGTATGCAACGGCCCCTTCCAAACCAGCTGCGCTGGTGGTCACGTCCTGGCTAATTACATGGTATACGTTGCCGGTTACAGAACCGCCTACAAAGGTGGTGGTACCATCGATGGTGGTGATTTCACGCATGGTGCCATTATCGTTCACCGCATTGGCTGCAAATGTTACGCCACCTGTTGCCAAGGTATACGTGGAGCCATTGGAGATGATGAAACCCTGCTGGTTGTCTGCATCGGACCATTCTGTGGACCCCTCCTGTGCTATGGCGAAGTTTGCAAGATTTGTGACATTGATGGCGCCGTTCACCGTCATGGTGCCCGTGTTGGTGATGGTGCCTCCCAGATTGATGCTGCTGCCTTCTGTGCCTAAAGTCAGCGTGCCGACATTGGAAATAGAACTCAGGCTTCCATCCACGCTGGCAACCTCAACCTTATGCCCAGTGTGGGTTACATTCAGTGTTGTAGCGCCTTTGTTGGTTACGCTGATTTTGTCAATGGTCAGTTTGTCGAAGATTCGGCTCGAACCCCAGCTGTTGGTGCCTGCTTCAAGGGTGGTGCCGGCTGCTACCTTCAGTTCACCGATAAGGGCATTGGTGGGAGCGTAATTGGAATCGCGGTCGTCAGCCCAGAGTTGCAGAGTGCCGGTTTTTCCTGTTGCGTCCACTACTTCGATGGTGGTTACGCGTTCGTCTATGTCTGCTGTTTCTGCGTCATCCGGGGTGACAGAATAGCCTGTGTTAATGCTGTTGTCCAGGTGGCCCGCCTGGTCGCCGCCAATGTAGAACTTGTAGCCTTCTTCCCAGCCGGTGTCGGCGTATGCCGCGGAGCCGGCCATCAATACGGCTGCAAAAAGAGCCTTAGGTAAGTGTAATTTCATAGATATGAATGAATAATATTGGTTTATGGGTAACAGGTGAACCGCGGCTTCTTGCGCAATGAAGATACAGTTCGCCTATTGGTCTGCATTTTAGCTGATTCAAGGTGCCATGTACAGCAGAAAATAGCCATAACAAGTGAAAATTAGTTTGTTGTACAGTAATAGTTGAAGCATGCTTCAACTATCAGGCAGGGGGGGCTTGTACCTTGTCAGGCGCATGTATCCTCAATGACGACGGGTGTATTGAGGGGGACGAGGTCGAAGAGGGTGGCGGCGTCCCGGGGGGAGAGGCGGATGCAGCCGTGGGAGA
>JAZQVE010000093.1:0-10109 GCA_045631705.1 Akkermansia sp.
ATTTGGCGGGGGCTCAAATCCTTCGGAGCACGGGACTTCAGTCCCGAAAACATAACCGTTGGGGGGACTAAAGTCCCCCGCTCCGACCAGAAACATCCGCCCGACAAACTCCCATTTAGCGCATAAAGAGGGGGCTGGCTCCAAAACGGTATTGATAATGCAGTCAATTGTGAAATCTTTGGGACACACGTGAAAAAATTGTTATTTTGTAACAAAAGAGTTGATTATTTCCCGTCAGAGATGTATAATGCTGCTGCAACCGCTTAAAGCGGGTGCAGCAAATTTTTTACTCAAACCTCGCTATGAAATTACATTTATCCTCCAACCTGCTTACCTTGGCTATGATGGCCACGGTTGCCGGTTCTGCTTTTGCCGCTGAACCGACTGTAGAGGTAGTCAGCCCCGTCAATGAAGCTTCCTATAGCAAGACCTGGACTCCTGCAAGAGACTCCCACACAACCGTTCAATACAGCACGGTCAAGAGTGAGGGTGACGTATACATCCGCACTTCCCTGAGAGGCGATTCTACACTCAACATCGAAGCCGAAAGCATTGAAGCAGCAGGCAAGGTGAGCATTAGCACGTCGAGTGGTGACGTCACGCTGGGCGATGTAAAGGCTGGCGATATGCAGATTTCCACCCAAAAAGGCAACATCACCCTCACGGGTAACATTCAGTCTGCGGCTGCAGATGGCAGCACTATCTCAGTTTCCTGCAATGGCACCCCTGGTAACATTATTCTCGATGGCGCAAGTATCTCCAATGTAGGTCTGACAAACAGCTACTGGGACGAAAACTGGCAGCAGGCGTTTGGCTCGTATGCCATCAGCGGCGACACAACGCTGTCGGGCGTATACTTTGGCGGTGGCACAGTGGACGTAGCAGAAGGTGCCAAGCTCTCGTTAGACAATGTTCTGTTCACCACGAGAGAGAACAGCAACAAGGGAATGTCTGCAGATACAAGCCTCGTGCTGGGCGACAATGTCACGCTGACTCTTAATGCCGGCGACACCATTGACGTGAAGTCCCTGAGCATCGGTAACGATGTGGATATCATCATCACGCTCAGCAATGATGAATTCCTTGCTCTTGACGACAGCGAGTTCAACGTGTTCTCTGTAGTAGACGGTGAAATCGATTTCTCCAATGTCAACTTCACCTTCACCGACGGCGAGCAGTACAAGAGCGGTACTGTCAGCTCGACCGGTGGCAGCATCTGCGTAACGGGCTCACAGCTTATCGTCATTCCCGAGCCGACCACTGCCACGCTGAGCCTGCTGGCTCTGTGCGGTCTGGCAGCACGCCGTCGCCGCAAGTAAATCATTTGTCAAATGTGATTTCTAAGCCGTTGGCCCGCAAGAGGGACAACGGCTTTTTACCATACTCCACCCTGCTCTAAAACGGCGGAATCTAAAGGGAGAATTATAGGGGATGTAGAATTTTGCATTTTTGATTTTGGATATGTTAAATTCCGCGGGCGTTCTGCCCGGCTGTATTCCAATTAATCCTTCGCAAACGCTCTCTTTATCTGCCTTACCGGCGAATCAGGAAGCGCTTCACGCCACCGGGATTTCCTTGCGCCTGGACTACTCCGGAGTACAGCAGGCATTGCAGGGATTCTCCCCGGCCAGCAGAGTAATACCATGCTTGCGGAACAAGGCCACGATCTCAGCCGAAAGAGCAGCATTGACAGGCAGCAAATCCTTCGTGGATGCAGAGTTCACGGCACCATGAGCCAACAGGGCGTCCAGTTCCGCCAGCCGCTCGTTGATAAGCGAGTCAGTCTCTGCATCCAATCCACGCTGCATGTAGGAAAGGTGCCGCAGGCAGGCATCAAGCACAGGCTCGGGCATTTCCCCGCACACAGCATTCACATCCACCCCATGAGACATGAGCCAGCGCAAGGCAGCGGGATTCGGGGAAAAGCTGCATACCCTGTTATAAAGGAGCTCTACATTAAGCCAATCCTCACTGGGCGGTGGCAGAATGCCGTCATCCAGAAGCTCCTGCAGAGCCTTCATGGTAAGCGGACTGCACAGCAGCGTCTCCGCCACATCCTCCACCTTCAAGCCCGAATACCCATGGCGCAGGAACCAGTCCAACACAACAGCAGGTGACTCTTCACCGGCATCAAGGGCATGCTGGACGCTCCGAAGCAAAGCATCCGGGGCCAGTGCGCTGAAATCGATGCCACGGGCATAGAGCCAGTCGAGTAAAGCGATTCGCTCTGCCGTTGGCACACCGGAAACAGTCGTCACCAATTCGAACAAGTTGAAACTGAATTTCTCCGCTGCGTAGCTGCGGGTCGGGTTCAGACCTTTCTCCACCAGAATCTTAACAAGCGGAAAATCATTTCTCCGCAGAACGGCCAGGAGAAGCTCAAAATCCGGTTCGCCGGGAACGCCGCTTTCCATGAACGCATGCAGATTCTGCCGGGCCCGGCTACCCCGGTCGCGCAGGGAATGCGCAGCCGCCGCGCGCCATCTCAAACGAGTAAGCAGAGGTGCGGCGGCATCCTCCTCCGTCTCTTCCAATGAGAGACCCAGGACGGCAAGCCCTTCATCCCCTGTCAAAAAGGAATCGAATGCCCGGAGAATGGCCGTTTCCTCTGCTGTGAATCCGGAATGCGGCGCTGGCGCACTGCCCCAGCGCCAGCAGTTCAGCCAGCAATAGCCGGCAGTTGCAGCCAGGGCCAGAGAAACCCCACCGAGCAACAAAATCTTCCGGAGTTTCATTTCGTGTAGGCGTTAGAAACCAAGGCTTTCTCACCCGCCTGAATACGCAGCATCTCCATCTGCAGTCGGGTCAGTTCTTCATCGAAATATACCGGAGTGAGCGGGCGCCAGGTCCCCACGCGCCCCATATAATCCATGGTGGTACGCAGATGCACGGCCAGCGGAGAAGTCATATCCAGCAACGGCTCAATAAGCTTACAGGATGCGGAGAGGTAGCGCTTGCTGGCATTGCGAGGACGCGGCCCCGCCTGGGCCATGTTATCAAATCGGAAGCCCACGTCCATGAGGTAGGTGTGCTCCAGCGAGAACGGGACAAAGGCTATACGCTCAATATCCAGATAAATGCAGACCCGGCACAGCTGCTGAAGGAGCCCGCAGATGACGATGGAAGGCAGCACGCGTCCATTGCTCACCATCATATCCAGGGGCTCGCCCTTGATGCGCTCCATGGCGAGATGCCAGGTGCCATCGGCCTCCAGCAGTTCCAGAGGGGCAGCAATATTCGGATGCGCCAGGCGCGCTTGGAGTCTGGCAGTCTCTACAAAGAAGCGGACTTTCCGGTCATCCAGCATGGCGGCCGGGCGCAGGCTGCGCACCAGGACATCCCGGCTCATGTTCTTCTGAGTAGCGGTATAGGTCACCGTATCAGCATCCTCCTCCAGAATGGAGGAAAGTATATACTGATTGGCTACTACCTGGGGCAGACTGTAGGCGGAATAGGGCATGGCAATTCAAGGTCAGCCGTCGTAGCCAAGTTTAAGCACCGGAAGTCCTTCCACTGCATTAAACCAGGCCTCGGCAGGTATGGTGATATCCAGATAATACTGCGTCTCGCCGTTCTCGTCCTTCTCCTCCACCCGCTCCATGGTAACCTCACAGTCCTCCTGTCCGAGAATAGTCGGGTAGACGGCGTTCACCTGATTGGCGGGAATGCTCAGCACATAATCCATTTCCTCCTCGCCGGGCTCGCGCTTCGGCAGGAAGAGATAGATATCGTCCCACACGACAGAGGCGAGAATTTCCTCCGGCAGGTCGACTACTCCGCGGAACGGACGGCTCTCATAAATAGACTCACCATTCACCTTCATCCAGGCACCCACGCGCTTGAATACCTCAATCTGCCCCTCGGGGATAGAACCATCGGCCTTCGGGCCGATATTGAGCAGCAGGTTACCCCCCTTGGCGGCACATTCCTGAAGCTGCAGAATAATTCTCTCCGGGCTCTTGTAGTTCAGATGGTCCTCGCAGTGGAAGCCCCAGCGGTTGCCCACAGTCATGCAGGCCTCCCAGTCGCGGCCGGGGTAGCCCTCCCGGGGGATACGCTTCTCAGGGGTGGAGAAATCGCCCTTGGTGAAATCGAGAGCCTTGCCATCCTCTGCCGGGTCAAATCCGCTGAAGGAATACAGGCGGTTGTTGAAAAGCACACCGGGATTAGCATCGCGGCAGATCTGCATGAGCTCCTGAGCTTTCCAGGCTTCGCCTTCGGCAGCACCCTGCGAATAATCCCACCACATGATATCGATGGGGCCGTAGTTGCGCACGAGCTGGCGCACCTGCGTGTGCAGGTATTCCTGGTAGGCCGCCTGGTTACGCGGAATCTGTTTTTCCTTCAGCATGGCAGCCTGTCCCACGGGGTAGCACAGGTCGGGGCAGATGGTGTTATCATAATCCTGCTGGTGCCAGTCAATCACGCTGTGGTACAAACCCACCTTCATGCCGGCTTTACGGGCAGAATCGGTAAACTCCTTCACCAGGTCGCGTCCCAGCAACGCGCCGGTGCAGTAATCAGAATTGCAGGCATCAAACAGGGCAAAGCCTTCGTGGTGCTTGGAGGTCAGTACCATATAGCGGCAACCAGCTTCCCTGGCCAGCTCGGCCCAGGCTTCTGTGCAGCCAGGTGCAGGCTGGAATTTCGGCAGGGTTTCGGCTGCATAAGTATCAGTATCCAGTCCCAGGTTGCACTGAATCCACTCGCCGCCACCGGGAACATTCTGGAAATACCCGGCAAGCCCGGAATAGAGGCCGTAATGGATGAACATGCCGAACTTGGCATCGCGCCACCATTTCATCCGGGCGTCGCGCTGTTCCTTAGTCTCCTGCACAGGGGCTGCTGATACGGAAGCATCCGGGGTTACAGGCTCCGAGGCAGAGCTCATCCCAGCCATTAACGCGGCACCTGCTAACACGTAGATTAGATTACGAACCTTCATTACTAATAATACTCGCAAAAATGCCTGCTTTTGTCAATATTATTGACAGTCTGCCACGATTATGCTAGAGTGAACTCTATGGACGACTTCTCTCTTACGCACACGATCACCAGCTATGAATGCTCCGAAGACCACCTGATGAAACCGGAGTTTTTCCTGCATCTGTGCCAGGAGATGGCTGAGGAGCACGCTGACCTGCACGATATGGGATTCGGCTGGGCAGTGCGCAATCATAAAATCTGGGTAGAGACCCAGGGCAACTACGAATTGTTCCGTCGTCCGGCCTGGAAGGAAACCATTACACTGCGCACCAACACCGGACAGGCAAGCCCGCTGCAGGCCCGACGATTTGTGGAGATGACCGACAAGGACGGCAATGTGCTGGCCCGTGCAGACCTGATGTGGGTACTCATCGACATCACGACGCGCCGTCCCTTCCCGCTGAAGCGCATGGAGTTTGCCTTCAAGGACATTGAATGCCCGCCCATCACCACAGCACTGGAGTGCCCGGAATGGAGTGAAGCGCCCATCTGCAGCATGCCGCACACCGCCGCCCGCCGCGATGTTGACTTCAACGGCCACATCAACAACAGTGCCTACCTCATCTGGGCGCTCGATACCCTGCCCGCCGAGCACACGCCGGAGGGTGCCCCTTCCCGCTTCCACCTGACATTCCGCAAGGAATGCATGCTGGGAGCCGAAGTGGAGGTGCAGCACTACCGCAGCGGCAACTTCACCCGCCACATCATCAACTCCGCCGAAGGCGTGCGCGCCGAGATTGAGGTGGAGTGGAGCTGAAAAAAGGTTGCCAAAATAACCGGACAGGTGTATAGTAGGGCCCATGCTCATCCCCATGGGAAACAGGATTGACGCCCTTTGCCTGCGGCAATGCGCCTTCGCGCTCTATTGCCTGCCGGGGGAATCACAGCCAGTATTCTGCATGGCAGCCGATGGCCGCACCGAGGATGACCCCATTTTCAAGAATGGCTTCCTGATGGCCACATTTGAGGGCAAGAGCCTGTTCATCCCTGCCGAGCTGCAGGAAGCCCCGTTGCCCGATGCCTGGGATGAAATGAGCATGACTTACACCGGTGCCGCCACCTCGCGAGGGCAATATGCAGGGCTGTTCTCCTTATACACAGGCTTCATCAAAAGCGGCAAGGTCCGCAAGATTGTATTAGCCCGCACGGCAGATGTCGAAACAAGGCCAGGTTTTTCTCCTTGCAAGGCTTTTGCAACCGCCTGTGAGCAGAATCCGAACGCATTCAAAGCGCTGGTGCACACCCCGCAATATGGCACATGGCTGTTCTGCACGCCAGAACAACTCATCACCGGCAGCGGTGAATACTGGCATACCATGGCCCTGGCCGGCACCCGCATTCCCAATCTCCTGCCCTGGGATGCCAAGAACCGCCGGGAACAGGCGCTGGTGACCGACTTTATACGCGAGGTGCTCACCCCGCTGGCGGACCAGATTGAAGAATCACCGCTGGAAAATCTCCGCGCCGGGCGCATTGAACACCTCTGCACCCGTTTCAGCTTCCATATGCCACCCGGCAGGATTCTCTCACTGCTGGATCAGCTGCATCCCACCCCGGCGGTCTGTGGTTCACCCGTGGCGGAGGCCCGCCAGGTGCTGCAGCTGTACCCGGACATCGACCGCTCCTGCTACGCCGGCTACCTGGGGCCGTGGGGTAACAGCGCCGGGCATGTGGGGCCGTGGGGCAATGGTTCCCTCCAGCTGTACGTCTCACTGCGCTGCATGCAGATACTCCCCGGTTGTTGCAGGCTCTACGCGGGTGGCGGACTGATGCCCGATTCTGATGAAGAACAGGAATGGCAGGAGACAGAAAATAAAATGGCCTGCATGCGGCAGGCCATTGAGGGAGCTCAGTGATTTTCGTTTGCTTCTCCTCTGGGAGCCAGCGCAAGGAACATCAGCGTCCAGCCGGAGAATATCATCTCCACCGCAATGAGGGTGCCGATGAACCACGCGGAAGATTCCGGCCAGCCCCAGATAATCATCACACCCAGCACCAGGGAGATAAGTGCATTGAAGAAGCGCCAGAATCCGCCATTTCTCCTGCGCATACCGATGGCCACCCCCATGCGCATGATACCCACGGTGAAGAGACATGCGCCGATGAACAGAGTCCACCATTCCATGGACAGCATCGGCATAAGTATAGTGATAACTCCCACCACCAGGTAAAGAATGGCAGCCAGCAGGTTCCACCATCTGTCTACCCGGCGGGTGATGCACTGCACCAGTCGTACCAGCCCGGCTACCCCCAGGACAAAGCCGCTCACCCACACGGCGGAAAGCCCCAGCATGAGCGGAAAACTCAGCAGAATGAACCCCAGCACCAACTCCAGCACAGCCAGCACACAGGCTACCCACGGACGGGTCATCAACCGGCATCCTGCTCCGCAGGAACAAAAGTCCCGCTCCTCCTGATTACTTGCAGCCATACATTCTCTCCTTATCGTGGTTGAAGCGTTTCTCCACCGTGCGCCAGCATATCTGGTTCATGAAGTTAGCGATGTACCGGGCCCGGTTGTTGGCGTAGCGCAGATAGTAGGCATGCTCCCACACATCGCACACCAGCAGCGGGCGCATGCGGGGTAACAGCGCATCCTGATGCCGGTGTGCTGCCAGCACCACCAGCTCGTGACTCACGGCCTCTTTGGCCAGCACAGCCCAGCCGCTGCCCTGCACTCCCAGTGCCACATTGCTGAATACTTTGGCAAATCCCTCGTAGGAACCAAAGGAGGCCGTGATGGCGTTCGCCAGGCAGCCCTCCGGCCGCTGTCCCTTCTCCGGAGTCATGCTGCCCCAGTACAGCATGTGCAGCATATGCCCGGACAGGTGAAAGGCCAGTTGCTGAGCCACTGCCGGAGCCTGGTTTTCCGATTCCTCGCCACGGGCGATACGCCGCATCCTCGCAACGGCGTCATTTGCGCCGGCCACATAGGCAGCATGATGGCGGGAATGGTGCAAATCCAGGGTCTCTGCATCCAGCAGTGGCTCAAGAGCGGTTAATTCGTACAGCAGCGGAGGCAACACATACCGGCCATCCGCATAGCCCTCGCATAAACAAATCGTGTTCATGCAGGAATTGACACTGCATGACGCGGCACTATTCAGTGTCTGTTATACATCAATGGAGACAATGGTCGTATTGTCTGCATAGGGATCATCCATCGCCTGGCAGGCCTCGATGATAGCCACGGGCAGGCTACCCTCGCGGTTATCAAGAATGCTACGCCCGACATTCGTCAGCAATTCGGGGGCAAGCAGGTCCTCGCAACCATCAGAGGCAAGCAGCACGCGGTCATTCGGCAGCAGAGGATAAGGAATGGTGGGAGCATCCACCATATCCAGAGGTTCGCCCGTCACCGCACAGCGCAGCACATGACCGCGACGAAGCGCTTCCTGTGCCGTCATGCCGGCGCCAATATAGGCGCGGAACACATCGCGGTAGGAATGGTCCTGGTTCAGCCGGATCAGACGGCCACCGCGCCAGAGGTAAAGGGCTGAATCGCCCACACTCACCCAGCGCAACACCCCGGCCCCGGCAAAGGCAGCCACCAGAGTGGTACCGCCGTACACACCTCGGCTTTCGAAGGAATCCCGCACGGCCTCGTTGGCATCATCCAGCGCAAGACGCAGACGAGGTCCCGGGGCCATGGACTTGTTCTTCTCAAATGAACGAAGAAAAGCCTCCGTCGCCAGGGTAGATGCCATGGCGCCGTCATGATGACCGCCCATGCCGTCACAGACGACCGCCAGCACACCATCCGGAAAGAACTTCACCACATAGGCGTCCTCCTGCTTACGGCGCATGCCAATCCACTGTGCTGCTTTTGCAATCATTTGAGACTTATAAATATCATAGAACGGAATCTCACGCAAGAAAAATACATTTCCCCCCGTTTTTTTATATGGCATATTATCAGTATGCCACAGTGGGCTTACACCATGCATATAGCAAGACAACTGCTCTGGCCCAGACGCGGGGCTCAGCGGATGGTTGCCTGCGTGTGCGTCGCAGGCATAGCCCTGGGTCTCATGCTCCAGATTGTGGTGCGTGGCATCATGGACTGGACTCTGCCGCTTGCCTGGGCAACCCTGCATTGGCGCGAAGCCCATACCACCACCCCGGCGCTCTACCTTACCCACGCGGGACTTACCCTCACCATCGTACTGCTCAGCGCCCTCCCCGCCATGCGTCTGCTCAAACGCCTGAGCTCAATTGCCCCCAGACTCTGATTGTAACTGCAAGCCATGAGGAATCAACCTGCGATGCGCTTGAATCAAATCATCCATGGGAAGAATCTTCATACCCAGCAACATATATGGTTGTATTCCGGCGGGCGCATCCGGCTTCAAGCTCACCTCACAGACCAGCAAAATCTGGTGCACCTTCTTATCCGGAATCGAAAATGTCCAGGTATCACCATCAGTAAGCTCCAGCCAGCCAAGCCCCTGCGATTCTGCCCACGCCCGAGGCGTGAGACCACTCTCGCTATACAACGCCGCATTAACGTCCGGCTTGTCATCCCAGGCAATAGCACCCACGATTTTCGAGCCCGGGAGAATCTGCATTTGCACTTCATGTTCATTGCCATAGCGCGGCAAATCGAAAGCAAACTTCACTTGCACATCCTTACCCACCTCCGAGGAAGGATTATAGGTATAACCAATCTGGCAATCATCCTGTAATTCAAAAGCATCCAGACTGAACGCCACCTCACCCTCCAGCTCAGAAGGAAGAGGACTGTAATCAAACATCCACGTTTCGCAACCAAGCTTTGGGGCCTTCCCATACACCACAGGTTTCCACAGCGGCGATAAAGCCCACCCCAGATACACCAGCACCAGCAACGAGAAGAAAATCAGAATCACACGCTTCCTCATGCACCTATTGTAACATAGACAATCTGTTAGACAAGGAGAATTATCGAATCTCGGATCTCCCTCTCACACTCCACACGGCGCGTTTTCATGAACTGCCTACCCAGCGCCGCGCAAGCCGCAGGCTCCCTGTGGGCGCGGCTGCCATCATTATCGAGGCACGGGACTTCAGTCCCGAAAACATAACCGGATAGGAACTGAAGCCCCTCGCTCCGAAAGATTCCGCAGAACTCCCAGGAAACAAAA
>JAZQVE010000094.1:0-27255 GCA_045631705.1 Akkermansia sp.
GGCAGGGTGGCCGTGGCGCCATAGCCCAGGGGCTTGGGAAGCGGGATGGCATCCTTCCAGCCGGGTTCACCGGTGGGAAGCACATAGATACGGTCCGTCCAGCGCTTGGGTCCACCTTCCCAGAGCGGTTTTTCCGGGAAATTGGCACCACCGCACACGATGAGGGCACCGTTACTCACGCCGGCATAAGAACCGGCAAAACCTTCAACATCCGGCAAGTCTGCCAGCTGTTTCCATTCCAGAGAAAGCTGTTCGTTTTGCATTGTTCCTTACTCTAGCACACTCTATGTGCCGCCGCAAGCTAGAATTTGACAAAGAGGAATGAAAACTCACCTTTCAAGAGACGGCAAGGAAGATAAATTGGGATTTGACGGAGCGAAGGCTTAATTCGAAGCGGAGGACTTTCCCGTCACGGCGTAGGCGAAGCCGAAGACGGAAGCCCCAAACCCCTCGATTACAGCAAAGAAATATAGGAGCCCGTTACAACGGGCGGCATAAAGAGTCGAAATACGAAACCATTTCGATTTCAATGTGTACCGGTGTTGAATTAATGGTTATTTGCGTTGCCGAGATATTCCTCTTGGCCTCGCATTATGCCGCCCGCAGACGCGGGCTCGGGTCTTATTTTTGTTGAGAACGAGGGCCTGACGGCCCTCGCTACGATTATGCCGCCCACTGTCGTGGGCTCTGAATTCCGCTCGCCATCGGCTCGCCAAAGTCAATTGTGAATTTGAAGAAAGGTCAATTTTTTCTCATTTCCTCCTTTCAGGACATAGCAACGCTGGGGAGGTTATCTACCTCCTCTATCCCCTCCGACCACGGAGAGAGCTTCTCGCTCTCTCCTTTGGATTCTTCTCTGCGGCACTGGTTCTGGTTTTAGGGGAGAGTTATGCACTCTCTCCTTGTCCCCTCTTGCGGCAACGTGACGTTGCATCCTTTATCAAGAAAAGGAATCTCCATGAGAAAAATCCAATCACGAGTTCTTGCATTTAGAACTGTCAGCTGAGCCGGGCGGGGTAATGATAAGTGGTTTTGTTGGCTTCTTTTGTAAAAAATGTATACGATTGTCTATCTTATGTTTAAGTGTGTAAAAATTGAATAGGTGCCACTTTTCCAAGGAAAAAGTACCGCCAAAATGCCACTTTTCCAAGAATTTGGTGCTGGGCAGGGGGTATTGAGTGTGCTAGAATGGCGGCATGAGAACAATTGTGATGCTACTTGCCCTGGCGGTGCCGGTTATGGCACAGGAACAGACCCGCCCCACGCACTGGGGGGCAGGGGGGCAGATGCCGCAGCGCCCGGCAAAGCCTGTCCACTGGGGAGCCGCCGGCAAAATGCCGGAGCGTAAGGATGCGCGCAAGGATGCCCACCAGCGCATGCTGGAGAAATACGATACCAACAAGGATGGCCGGCTGGATGAGGCTGAGCGCAAGGCGATTAATGATAAGTGATTAATTGGGGGCGCGAGTGAAAGGAGAAAGCAGGTATGCCTGAGGGACTGTATTCCTTGCTGGAGTTTCTGGTGGTGCTTGTCGTCCTGTTTCTGCGCAGCCGCTTTCCCGGCTGGCTGGATTTCATGCCGCTGCGGCTTGAGTTGGGGGCTTATTTCATTCTGGTAGCGGAGCTGGTCCGGTTTCAGATGTTTCAGGAGTGGGGTGCCGAGGAGGTGGCGAGCCTGTGGCTGCTTCCTTTCGGTCTGCTCCTTTGTTTTCTGTGGCTGGTGGGCGGCGTGCTGGCGCTGGTGCGGCGCGCTACCCGCTACCGCGCACTCACGCTGCTCTCCTGGCTGGGGCTCATTGTCCTGCTGGTGCTTCTGTAGACCATTCCGGATGAAAACGCGCTAAACGGCGCGTATGAAAGGTGAAACAGGCGCTGCCTGAGCGAAAACACGCGCCATTTGGCGCGTGTGAGGTGGGGGAGAGGTGCGGGACCGCTGTATATTTGCTTTACATGGGGCCGGAAGCGGTGTATGCTAGGCGTGTACTAGTATACCTTTATCGCATTTTACATCGCTATGATGACATCCGCGCAGATTCGCCAGAGTTTCCTCGACTTTTTCCAGGAAAAGCAGCATGCCGTAGTGCCTTCCGCCTCGCTCATGCCGCAGAGCCCGGGCCTGCTGTTCACGAACGCAGGCATGAACCAGTTTGTACCTTACTTCCTGGGCGTGTGGACCCCGCCGTGGAACCCCGCCCGCGCCACCGATACGCAGAAGTGCATCCGCGCCGGCGGCAAGCACAATGACCTGGAGGATGTGGGCCAGGACTCCTACCACCACACCTTCTTCGAAATGCTGGGCAACTGGTCCTTCGGCGACTACTTCAAGAAAGAGGCCATCGCCTGGGCATGGGAGCTGATTGTGGAGCGCTGGGGCTTCCCCGTGGAGCGTCTGTACGCCACTGTGTATGCCCCGAACAAGGAAAAGGGCGACCCCGGTGAGTTTGACCAGGAGGCCTATGATATGTGGGCCGAGCTGTTTGCCTCCAAGGGCATGGACCCCAAGGTGCACGTGGTGAACGGTGGCGTGAAGGACAATTTCTGGATGATGGGCGAGACCGGCCCCTGCGGTCCTTGCTCTGAGCTGCACGTGGACCTGACCCCCGAGGGCGATACCCAGGGCCGCCTGGTGAACGGCGACAGCGACAAGTGCATCGAAATCTGGAACCTCGTGTTCATTCAGTACAACGCCGAAAGCGATGGCACCTTCCGCCCGCTGCCGGCCTGCCACGTGGACACCGGCATGGGCTTCGAACGCGCCTGCGCCATGATTCAGTGCACCAACGGCTTCACCGATTTCTCCCGCCGCGTCTCCAACTACAGCACGGACGTCTTCCGCCCGATTTTCAGCCGTATCGAGGAGATTTCCGGCCGCAAGTATGTGGACATCTACCCGCAGGACGCCACCCCCGAGCAGAAGGAAACGCTGCGCGAGAGCGTGGCCTTCCGCGTGATTGCCGACCACATCCGCACGCTGAGCTTCTCCATTGCCGACGGCATTCTGCCCGGTAACAACGGCCGCAACTATGTGCTGCGCCGCATTCTGCGCCGCGCCGTGCGCTATGGCCGCACCCTGGGCCTCGAAAAGCCCTTCCTCTCTGAGCTGGTGGACACACTGGCCGGTGAAATGGGCCGCGTGTTCCCCGAGCTGGTGGGCCGCAAGGCTACCATCAAGGAAGTGCTGCTGCGCGAGGAAACTAGCTTCAACGAAACCCTGGACCGCGGTCTGGAGCTCTTCGATAAGGAAGTGGCTGCCAGCGGCAAGGTTTCCGGCGATTTCGCCTTCAAGCTGTACGATACCTACGGTTTCCCGATTGACCTGACCGCCCTCATGGCCCGCGAGCGTGGCCTGGAGGTGGACTCCGAGCGCTTCGATGCCCTCATGGAGGAGCAGCGCCAGCGCGCCAAGGCCGCCCAGAAGAAGCAGGTGGTGCGCGCTCTGGACCTCAAGACCGAGCAGGTGACCGAGTTCACCGGCTACACCGAGGATACCACCACCGCCACCGTGACCGAGGTGCACGAGGCCGATGGCATCCTCTTCGTCATTACCGACAAGACTCCCTTCTACGCTGAGATGGGTGGTCAGATGAGCGACGGCGGCACCCTTTCCGTGGGTGGCGACAGCTGCCCCGTAATCGGTGTGCAGCAGATTGGCCAGGCCCGCGCTCACCTCATCTCCGTGGCCGATGGTGTGACCCCCGCCGTGGGCGACACCGTGGAGCTGCACCTGGATGTGGAACGCCGCCGCGCCCTGGAATCCCACCACAGCGCCACGCACCTGCTGCACAAGGCACTGCGCACGCTGGTGAGCGAGGATATCGCCCAGCAGGGCTCCCTGGTGGATGCCGACCGCCTGCGTTTCGACGTGAACAGCGGCGCCATCTCCAAGTCCGACCTGCGCCGCGTCGAGGTGCTGGTGAACCAGTGGATTGGCGAGAATCTGCCCGTGGTCTGCAACGAGTACCCGATGACCGAAATCAAGAAGCACCCGGAAATCTGCCAGTTCTTCGGCGATAAGTACGGCGATGTGGTGCGTCTGGTGCAGATGGGTGGCGAAGCCGGTGCCTTCAACGGTGTGTCCATGGAACTCTGCGGCGGCACGCATGCTGCCACCACCGGCCAGCTCGGCTTCTTCAAGATTAAGAGCGAAGGCGCTATCGCCAGCGGTGTGCGCCGTATCGAGGCCGCCACCGGCGCTGCTGCCTATGCTGTGGTGCAGGATATGGTAAGTGCCCGCATTCCCGAAGGTAAGGAAATGCTCGACAAGCTGACCGAGGCCAACGGCAAGCTGGCCGACCTGGGCCAGGCCATTGTGCCCGTTCCCTCCAACGATGCCAAGCCCGCCCAGAAGCTGCGCGAGGCTAAGGACATCGCCACCATCAATGCCCTGCTGGATGACTACAACGCCTACTGCGACAAGCTGAAGGAGGCCGCCATCGAGGCCGAGAAGCAGCTCAGGAAGGCCCAGGTGGCTGCTGCTGCCGGTGCTGCTGATGCTCTGCTGGCCGAGAAGCTGACGGGCGGCAACGTAGTGGTCTGTGCCGAGGGTGGCAACGAACTGCTCACCGAGCTGTTCAACGGTCTTCGTAAGCGTCACTACGCCGCTGCTGCCTTCCTGGTGGCAGATGACGGCTCCAGTCTCTCTCTGGGTGCCTACTGTGGCGACGAAGCTCAGGCTGCCGGTCTGAAGGCCGGTGACCTCATCCGCACGCTGGCTCCCATCGTGGGCGGCAAGGGCGGCGGCAAGGCAGACATGGCACGCGGCTCCGGCAAGGATATCGCTGCCAAGGCTGAACTGCTGGCCAAGGCTGCAGAAGCTCTTTCCTGAATACAAACTTACTCAACCAATAGAAACTAAAATACATGTCTAATCCCCAGCCCCCGGTTTATCCGGATGAACCCCAGATCCCGGTGTTGCCGAACCTGCTTACGGCCGGCAACCTCCTGTGCGGTTTCTTCGCTATCCTCACCATCTTCGAGGGTATGAAGTTCCCGTCCGGTACAGAAGAGGCATTCGTGCACTACCAGCACGCTACCTACCTCATCTTCGCTGCCTGCATCTTCGACCTGCTCGATGGCCGCGTGGCCCGTATGTGCAAGAGCGATGGTCCCTTCGGCCGTGAGTTCGACTCCATTGCCGACGTGGTGTCCTTTGGTATTGCGCCTGCCATGCTGCTGGCACAGGCTGTGCTGTTCAACCTGGAGATTCCGTACCTGGGTTGGGCCATTGCGGTGCTGTACCTGCTGTGCGCTGCCCTGCGTCTGGCTCGTTTCAACTGCATGGCTGCTGCCCCCAAGAAGCCGAACCAGAGCATGGACTTCGTGGGCCTTCCCGTGCCCATGGCTGCCGGTGCCGTAGTGAGCACCATGTACCTGGTCATCGACCTCACCTCTAACCGCAACCTCATCATTCCCCCCCTCTGGCAGTACATTATGGCTGCCGTCATGGCTGTGGTGGCCATCCTGATGATGAGTCGCGTGATTTACCCGAGCTTCAAGCACGTGAACTTCGAGAAGCGTGGCACCGCCATGGCCATCCTCATGGCTGTGGTGGCTATCTGCGCCTTCATCTTCTTCCCGTGGATTGCTCCGGCCTTCATCTTCGTGTGCTACCTCGGCTACGGTTTGGTGGTGCGCCCCTTCCTGACCCGCCGCATGCGCCGCGCCATCGAGGTGGTGGACGATGAGGATGCCGCCGTTTGATTGAAGTACAATTGACAAGGTACAAAGGACAATTGAAGGGTTCCCTGCGGCTCCTCCGCAGCTGAATGACAGGCGAGCCGGAGGCTCGCGGAATATCCGGATTGTGCTTTGTACCTTGTGCATCGTACATCGCACCTTTACCCGTTATGCCGTCTTCACGTATTCAATGGATTGATTTTTGCCGCGTGTGGACGGCATTCTTTGTGATTGTCCGCCACACTCAGGCACCTGAAGGTTCGTTCTTTTTCCTGGCGGATTTGTTTAATTATCGAAGCCTGATTTTTTTCTTCTTCTTCGCATCTGGATTATTCAGCAAGAGTGAGAAAAATCCTACTGTCGGGGGGGGGTATCGCTATCTTGATATCCGACGTGCTGGTCAGATATTGGCGATGTTTGCATTCTGGTCATTATTTGGAGCCGTGTTGCTATCTCCCCTGCATTACCAGGAAATATGGAGTCAGGGTGAGATTGTGTGGAGGCGTGTGCTTTCTGCTATGGGCATTACCTGGGCTTTTGGCTGGAATGTGCCGCTGTGGTTCCTGCGAGTGCTGCTGGTGCTGGCTCTATTTGCTCCCGTTCTGCATCGCTTGTCGAACCGGCTGCTGGTGGTATTTGTTATCGGCATGCTGGCCGCAGGTGAGGTGTTTTGCATTGAGGCTTGGGAAGAAGGTGGAAATGCTTGCAGACTGGTTCCATACAGAATGTATGAGTCATTGTATGCATGGGCGTTCTTTGCTGGTGGTATTCTGCTGAGACGTACCATCGGTATTGGAGGATTGACGGAATTCCTGCAAAAGTCCGGATGGCTGATTATCTTGTTCGCATTGGCTCTGTTTGTTCCTGTCCGCCTGTGGGGACTGATGCCTCCATGTCAGAGCGGTATGCTGGTCATGCTGGGAGTAGGGACCATTCTGAGTATTGGCTGCCTGGTGGAGATGTATGCCCCGCGGGTGTGTAGTTACGTTGCATCGTGGGGGCCTGCTGCATTCTTTATCTATGTTACGCACTACATCATCATCTCGTATGTGAAGTGGCTGTGGAACTATCTGTTTGACTGGGGTATTACCGGTTCCCTGCTTGTTCCGGTAATTACTTTGATTCTTTCTTGCATCATTTTTGTTATCATGCGACGCTTCTGCCCTCTTCTTATGTGTCGCATTGCAATGCTGAAATCAGTTAGAAAGTGAGGATTATGCCTGCGAATCGTATTCAATGGATTGATTTCTGCCGCGTGTGGACGGCATTCTTTGTGGTGCTGCGCCATGTGGACCGCCCGTATGGCAGCTTCAACTACATTATCGACCTCTTCAACTACCGCAGCCTTATCTTCTTTTTCTTCCTGGCAGCCGGTTATTTCACCCACAAGGCCGCAGCAGGGCAGTGGCTGGACTGGAAACGCACGCGCACGCTGCTGGTGCCCTTTGTGTTCTGGACCGCCGTGGCCTCCATTCTCCTGCTGCAGCCCATGATGCACTGGGGGCAGACCCTCGCGGGGGATTTCTCCTGGTTCAACTGGGAGCTCATTCCCAAAGAAATGGGACTGCTCAACTGGTGCTACTGGGATTTTGACAACGTGCCGCTCTGGTTCCTGCGCACGCTGATGCTGCTGGCGCTGTTCAGCCCGCTGCTGCAGCGCCTGCCCTCCAGGGTGCTGCTGGTGCTGGTGCTGCTCGCCTTCGCCGGGAGCGATGTGCTCTGCGCCCGCGATGCCGAGACCGCCCGCAGCCACAAGTCCTGGTCCGTTGGCTGGCTCCCCTTCCGCCTGTACGAGAGCATCCTGGCTCTCGGATTCTATTCCCTGGGGCTGTGGATTCGCCGCTATGCGGATTTTGCCCGCTTCACCGCCTTTGTGCGCAGCTATGCCTGGGCACCTGTGCTGTCGGCCCTTCTGCTGCTGCCGCTGGTGTATTCCTTCGGCTTCTACCCGCCCGTGCAGAGCAGTGCGCTCGTGCTCCTGGGCGTGAGCTGCACCATGGGCATCGGCGCGCTGTGTGAGCAGTATCTGCCGCGCTTCTGCGCTGCTGTCGTCTCCCTGGCCCCGGCAGCCTTCTTCATCTACGTGACCCACTACATCGTGCTGCACGCCCTGCGCCTCGCCATCACCGGCTCCTACGGCGGTGCCTTCACTGAAACGCAGTGCCTCTACATGCCGCTGGTCATTCTGGCCATCTGCTGCGCTCTCTTCTTCCTGCTGCGCCGCTTCTTCCCGCGCACCATGCAGCTCCTCGCCCTCACAAAGTAACTTGTCGGCCTGGTTCAGCTCGTCAGGTCCATGCGTGCCAACGACTGCTTTCGCACCTCCGCTGGAGGTAATGTATCTACCCTGCTGGGCGTATTTCATGCAGGTGCTGCGGGCTCACTGTTCAAAGCGTGTCGGAGTGTCAGGCCGGCATCGCAAAGGAATCACCCCAGCATGCCATACAGCACACTGGGGTGATTCAAACTATTCACTTCATTGCCTTACTTCCTGCGGCTGCGGGCGATGCTCCGGCTTCGAATCTCACTTCGTTCGTTTTCTACGCCGAGACAGGGAGCCCTTGCCACCAGAAAAAGGCGGGCCTGGCACGCCGCAGCATGCTAGGCCTCAAAATTAAGCGCGGCGGCGGCGAGCAGCCAGCATCATCAGAGCAGCGAGGCTCAGAGTTGCCGTGGCGGGACGCCGACTGAACAGCTTATTTCCGGCGACGCCGTGCGGCGAGGGCTGCGAGTGCCAACAGGCTGAGCGTTGCCGTGGTCGGCTCGGGAACGTTCAGGCCATTGATGGTGATGACCAGCGTACCCACGTTGGAGCCGGAGCCGGCGGAGTAGCCGTAGCTCACGGTGGGAGCAGTGCTCTGCGCCACAACACCTTCGGTCACATCCACGTAAATCGCATTCTGGTCGACCAGCATCTCACCCAGCCAGCCCTCAAAGCCCACCAGAGTCTGCCAGTCAGCACCAAGAGTCGGAACGCTGATGTTGCTCAGATCCACATTCAGATTAAAGGTAAGCGTGTAAGTGCCGTAGGTACCGGCAGCATCCATCGAGGGGTCAGCAGAAAGCATCAGCTTGGCACCAGAACCCAGAGTCAGGCTCGGGGCGCCTCCCACACCGTATTCCAGGCTCAAGGCAGAACCACCATTACCCACCGTGCTTGCGGGAGCCTGAGCCTTCATCTGCAGACCAAAGGTACCCGTGCCCAGCATGGCAGAACCGCTCACATTCTTCAGATTCACCCTGGTATCCGCCGTAGCGGCGGTGATGCTGGTATTCGTCAGCGTCATGTCGGCAATCGTGAAGGAGGCATCGGCCTCCATACGAGCCAAGGCATTGTCACTCGTTGCCTTCATGGATGCCGCGTTTGTGCTATCCGCAGAAGACAGAGATACCACTGTATTCTGCTGAGTATCCACAATCTTCAGCTCAGAGGCCGCAGCAATCTCCAGCTTGGAGTCATTGGCAATGGTGACATTCTGCACCTTCTTCTCAGCATCGCCAGCAAGCACAGTGGACTTTTTGGTATCCGTTATGATCTGCAGTTCCGTCAGATTCAGAGCACCCGTCAGCGACAAACCACCCTCGCGCACCAACGCCCCTTTATCATTTATCTTCTCGTAGCCCACCACAAGGGTGTCACCAGAGATATTATTGGAGATGGATGTATTCTCGCTGGTGATACCACCATACATATTAATTGTGGTAGTACCCTCGAGCTTGATGGCCTTCGCACCAAAATCATAGGCATCTTCACTGCGGATGACCAGGAAAGAACCGTCCTTCATCACCAGGTCTGCACCGCCCAGGTTGGTCTTCACGCTGCCCGTGAAGGTACTGGCGGCAAGTGCACCGGAAACATGCACCTCATCCACCGTCTTTTCCCCGGTATGAGCCTTCAGCGTCAGCGTGTTGTTGCTCTGCCAGTTCATGGCAGTCGCATCATCTGCCAGCGAAAGGTGCAGCTGAGAACCCACACCACCCGTTATGGTCAAATTCAGCGAAGACACAGTATCGTTATTACCAGTATTGCCGGAGTTGGGGTTGTTCCTCGAATTCAGCACGTCAGAAAGTGTCAGCGTGGCATAATCCCCTAGGGAAACGCCTGCATTTTCAGCGGCTGCAAGCACAACCACCGAGTGCTGCTTCTGCGCGACATCAGTTCCACCGCCAAGGCTGAGCTTCTTTCCTGCGCGGATGTTCACCGTGCCGGAACCCAGAGAAAGATGACCAATGGAGGTATCACCCTCTACGTTAAAGGTGAAGCCCATGGTACCATTGGTGTTCTTCACCGTAAGGCTGTTGAAATCAGCCCCCTCAGAACCAGTATCTACGGTAGCGGTCAAGGAATTACCACTATTTTTGGTAAAGAGCAAATCACCATTGAAGCCCTCAAGAGAGTCAATATTTACCACCCCCGAACTTTGACTATTACCTCCAGGGCTGTACACTTCAAATTTGGAAAATCCTGCCCCCTCGCCTCCAGTTGTCAGTTTCTGAATCGTAATAGGACTATCCTGCCAGGAGCTGGTCAGCTTCATGGTAGCTCCTGCATAGATGGCAACCTCGCCTATATACAAAGTATTGCCTGTATCCGAATCCTCAAAGTGGAAGATACCTGTGCCATTTTCCACACTGATCTGCTGCAGATGCGGAGTCACATCACCGTCCGTCCTGGCATCAGGTGTTGCGTGGTAGGATATCTTGGCTCCATTGTTGATAATAAGGTTACTCAGCGAAGTCAGGTTGACATAGTTACTCTGATTACCCTGCACCGTAAATACATTTCCTGAACCGGTCACTTCCAATTCACCGCCGAACGTAGTAACAGCATCATCGTGATTCACCGTGACATTGGATGCAAACTGAAGACGCCCGTCACCCGTGACCTTGCCGGTAAGCATATCCGTGGTACTCCAGCCGCTCGGCAGAGCAGCCACGGCAAGCGTAGCGCCCTTTGTCACATTAAAACCGGTAGCATCTGCCACACCTGCAGTGGCCTGTTCGCCACCCAGAGTCACAATACCCTGCTGGACATAGTAAATGGAACTCAGAGCCGTACATTCATCAGAGACAAAATAGGTGTTACCATCTCCATAACTCACATTATCCAGTGTACCCGTCCACTCATAGCCCTTAATCAGAATCTTTTTGCCTTGGGCTGCTTGGTAACCATTCCCGCTTGCAGTACCTTCCTTGGCATCCAGAGAAGCGATATAAACAATATCACTCTCTCCTGCAGATTCCAGAAGCGCACCTTGCAGAACATTCAGGCTGGTAATATTCAACTCTACTTCCGCTCCCTGAGTGATGTTAAGCGTATGGCTGACATTCAGAGTATCGATGCTCAACTCTGCATTATCAGCCAGAGTCAAGGTGCCACCATTGGCATTCAGAGTATCGATGCTCAACTCTGCATTATCAGCCAGGTTCAAGGCGCCACCATTGGCATTCAGAACCCCGATGCTCAAATCTACATAACCGGCCAGGTTCAAGGCGCCACCATTGGCATTCAGAACCCCGATACTATGACTGGTCACAGCATCAGCCGTACCACCGCTCAGGTACAAAGTGGCAGCCTTCGCCAGGCTTACCGTGCCTGCTCCTGTCAACTGCCCGATGCTGGAGGTGCACCCCAGCTCCAGCTCTGCGCCGGTGCTTACCGTAGCAGAACCGGTCAGGGTAAAGCCACCCTGATTCACAATCTCAAGTTTTCCACCTGTCACCGCAACAGAGCTTACGTTGTTCATGGCAGACGAGCTCTGCAGCGCCAAGGTGCCCTGGTTCACCGTGATGGAGCCGTTAAATGCACTGAGATCTCCTGTGAAGGTCTGGCTGCCTACACCATCCTTCTGCAGGTTCAATCCATTCTTCAAAGTCGCACTGGATGTATATACACCTTTAGTAACTTCATTGGTGAACCTCCCGCTCCCGTCCGTATCGATAATTAAGGTTCTAGTAGTACCATCGGAGACAAGAGTGGTACCACCACCGTATACCTGCTCACCGGAATAAATCGTACCAGCCCCCGTCAAGCCCCTCACCGTGACAGATTTGACATAAGCATCGCCAATAGCCATCGACATAATGCTATTGTCATTGCCTGAAATATTGATTACGGCATCTGCGGCAACTGATCCAGACTTAATGTTAAGGATGTGATTTCGATTACCACTCGAACCAGATTCACCAACAAAATCAATGGTACCATAATAAGCTCCGCCATTCAGATTAAACACGCCGCGCTGGCTATTTCTGAAATTCTGCTTCAAAGTCAGTTTTTCGGAAAGCGCACGTCCGTCCTCATCCACAGCACTATTCAACGCATTGATATTTACAACACCCTGCCACCACGTTGCTGTGGGAGCCATAGCAATGGTAGCATCTCCCTTCGCCGTTACTTCTCCTATAGTATATGAGTGGGGCCCATGGTTTGTCCAATAATTTAAAGTCGACCCGTGATTCAGATTGACAGAAGTAATCGTATTATCGGAATCAGCCACCACCTTAAGTGTCGCACCTTCCAGAATAGAGAGCGCCACGCTCGTCTGCGCAGAGTTGTGATTTAAATCTAGAGAACCAGTAAATCCGCTTGTCACATTGGCGCTGAAGGCACCTCCTGCTACGCTACTGCTGATCGCCAGGTTGGCCGCACCCTTGAGAGCAGAGATGTTGACGGACCCGCCAGCCACATTAATGGAATTTATATCGCTTCCACTGCTGGTCAGCGTGCCTAAGGAGGCAGTATTACCGAAGGATGCAGCAACCCCACCAAGCATTGTCAGCCCGGTTACGTCGACTTCGCCGGTAAAGTTATAGCCTGTACCGCTCAGACTCAGCGTATAGGCACCATTAGTGGTACCGGCATCATTGCCAGTAGGGACCTTCTTGTCTGTTACCGTTCCGGAAAAGGAGATGTCTCCTGCCCCGGATGACGATGTAATAGTAGCATTTTCCACCAGATAAACAGAGCCGGAGAAAGTTACATCACCATCGTTATTGATGGTTAAAGCTGCTCCATCCGCAGATGCAGAAGCAGCCAGATACATATTATTGCTCAAACTTACCGGTTTCTCAACAGTTGAGCTAATCTTCACCCCTCCATGGTAACCAGCCACTACATCAAATGCATTACCGAAGCCTGTTTCACCAATTTCAATAGCCTGTGAAACAGCATTATTCACACCCGAGCGATCATAACTCTTGCTCCAGCCTGCAGCATTGCTGAATATCAGCGTGCTGTATTCCTTTGTATTAAAAGTGCTAATAAGCTTGCTGTTCAGAACGGTATTTGTGATAGTTTTAGAGCTATGCTTCAATCCGGATGCACCATATACATAACCGCCTGAGGTACTCGAAACGCTATCCCCTGTGTTAATATATGTACCACTGCCACCAATCATGGCGGTCATCGTGGTAGTACCACCCGTCTCCAGATTGTACGTCACAGCGGACCCCCAGGCACCATTATTGTTACCAAACACGTAGTATCCTTTCAGTGTTTGAGTATCATCTGTCCGAGTGATATATACACCCCATTTTGCTCCATCACCAGAATTTATGTAGACCAAGGCCTCCCCATTAGTCGTCACCGTATTATCCACCTCAAATGTCAGGGTGATATCCTCACCGGATGATCCCGATGTCACCCCCGTGAGAACTCCGTAACCGTCATTACCAACAACATATGTAGCCTTAGCTCCATAATAGCTGGTATCCGCGCTCAAGGTGATGTCTTCCAATTCTCCACTGCCTGTAATGCTGAGCCCCCATGCTGGTGCAGCAACCAAGGTGATGGCAGTAAGAAGAGCGGTAAACAATTGCTTGGGGAGGTGCAGTTTCATGTTCGGTGCGGTGGTTTGAGGAGGATGGAGAGGTGTGTAAGGAAAGTTTTTTCGAGGAAGGTGATACGCTGCACCCAGATATGTGGACACAGCACAGGCCTATGACCTGCGCGAGAAGTATATCGCATTTCAGATGCGATGTACAGACAAATTTAGTACAAAAGCCTTAAAATTCACCTATTAGGCAAGAATTTGAACTAAAATTTGGATAAATTTGCTATTTGCCATGCCGGAGGTGAGCGTCGGGAGGGAGGGTGCTGCCACAGAACCCATAAAAACGAAATGACTAAATAAGTATTGTTGATATGATTACTCATGAATACGCCCACAGCCCCCCCCCTAGAGATGCAGAATACACAGCAGGGTTCCACCCCTTCATCTATTACCTTGACTGGTACGAAGAAGACGATTTTTTTGGTGAATACCTTGCAGAAGTTATGTAATGGCAAGCAAAAAACATACAAGATGCAAAATTAACTAGTTATAGTTCAGAATAAGCCGTGTGTTTTCCGCCTGAATATCATCCGGAAATATGGAATTTCTGAACAAAATGCAGCCGTAATTCTGAACAATCACCCATGGCTACCTGCATGATGAAACGCTCCGGAGGAGCAGACCTCTTTCCTCGTCGGCATATGAATAAAACAATCATGGTAGAAGAATCTGTTGCCTGGTGAAAGAGGCATAAACACAAAGAAACTACAGTAAAAATGCGATTCGCATCTGAAATGCGATATACTCCTCGCGCAGGTCATAGGCCTGTGCTGTGTCCACATATCTGGGTATAGCGTATCACCTTCCTCGAAAAAACTTTCCTTACACACCTCTCCATCCTCCTCAAACCACCGCACCGAACATGAAACTGCACCTCCCCAAGCAATTGTTCACCGCTCTTCTCACCGTCCTCACTCTGGCCGCAGCACCTGTCGCGAAAGGTATCACTGTCACCGAGATAACAACAACGACAACCTTATCCGGCGATACGTTAACGAAGAATGGTTATGCAGGTGTGCTTTTCAATTATACCGTAGATGCAGAGACGGGGATAGGTACTTTTACGAATATTGATGCCACGCTCTTTACTCTGACATTTACGCTTAATAACGCTTTGGCTGCGGCGGCTGGACAGACCACCAATAGCAGCGGCGCATCCGTTGGTGAGGGTCTGGTCTACGTTAATGGCTCTAGTTACAACTGGGGTTTCCAGTTGTATGATTCAGACGGTAAGGAAGAGGCTGCATCAACGGTGATTACAGGTCGGTGGCAAGGTGCAAAATGGGGTGATGCAACAGTTTCTCTCAATTCGTTAACCGAAGGCACGTCAACTTATACGGCGGTTATAGAAAAAAGCCATGATAATGTGGGTGGTACAAAGCTGTACGCGGGTGAAACAGCTACCGGAAACCCGGTGTATAATGCCGGGGGCCTTAAAGCTAGTGAGAATATTACCTCTGCCACTGTGAATACAAATGTTCTCACTCAGGTGCAGATTCAGGATAAGGATTATACCATAGGTAACGCTGCTGGAACCTTCACAAAGACCTTGGATGGTGCTGTTACTACCGTTTTGACTAGTAGTAGTGGTAGTAAGCATGAAGTTGTCAATTCTTCTGCAACACTGAGCAAGAGTAACATTGTAGTGGGGAATAATACCCAGCTTTTCCTGCAGACATGGGGTAATGGTGCAGGTGCTATCACAAACGCAAGTGATATCTACATTGGTAAGACGACCTACACGGAGACGAATTACTTAGGTGAGGTAATTAACACAGGTGTTGCTATTCGTTTTGGTAATGATGGTTCGACTACTACCCTGAAGGGCAATATCTATCTGGTGGAGGATGCCAAGATTAAGTCCGGCGGCACGAATACCATTACCATAAACGGCTCAATTACAGATGTGATTGATGGTGTGAATACAGGAAGCGTTCTGACTGTGGAGGGACAGGGATACCAGATTGCAGGAACTGTGCAGGTCAGCGGCCTTGAGCTGGTTGATCGCAACTCACGGATGGATTTCCTTAGCGGCAGCACACTGCAGGTGGAGCAGACAATCCAAAATGAAGGTACTATATCGCTGGCGGGTGATGTGGTGTTCAATTCTGTCAATTTTGATAATTATGAGGCGCTGAATACTACATACTCGTCCTCTGCTTCCTCTAATACGGCCGCTCAAAGTGGTTACCGTTATGCTGATCAGATTTTATTGACAGCAGGAACGGTTATCAATAATGCAACCAGCATAACAGTTAACACAACCAATATAACAGCTAACCAGCCGTTATCCACCGAAGTTCTGGATGGAATAGGTCTTGTGGGGTCGTGTGATGAGTCTATAGTGGATAAAACCACCTTCTTTATCAATGAGAATGCGGTATGGGACAGCGCAGGGTTCCAGGATAACACCGCCACACATTATGTAGTATCTGCCGGTTACACCTTTGATGTCAACTGGGACAACAACTCCGGCGATGCTATGAATGGCAAGAATATCGTCCTGAAGGAGAACGCAACCCTGGTGAACGGTTTTACTTCTAACTCGGAAGCCAAGGATGCCAGCCTTGGCTGGCAGCAGCTGAGCAGCATTACACTACAGGGCAATGCCAGCGTAGGCGGTGACAAGCAGTTCGGTCTTCTGGGTGGTAGTTATAAAGCTACGACTCTCACCCTGAATGGACATACCCTCACCAAAGTGGGCGGTAATACATTCCTTCTGATTAACACAACGGTCGATGCTGGTGTTATTGATATTCAGGAGGGTAATATTCAGGTAGGCTATAACCAGAAAGATAAATTGACAGATGCCAGCCGGGCTACGGTGAAATTCAGCGGTGGTAGCCTGACGATTAATGGTGGAGATACCTTCAAGATTGCCGGTCTCACAGGTGATAACGCAGCCAGCAAGATAAAAGGCTGGGGAAATCTGGAACTGGTTGGCAGCGGTACATACGAGACTGAGGCCGCTCTTACAGAAAACACCAAGATTACAGTCAATATGGATGGAGGTACCCAGACGCTGCGGGCTGATAGCGGCTGGCAAGCCACAACAGCAGGTGGAGCTACAGAGAAAATTGTGCTGTCAAATGGTACACTGAATCTGATACTGGACGGAGCTGAGCTGAAGCAGAGTAGTATCAATAAGACTGGCGGTACACTGAACCTCTCAGGCAACGGTATTTACGATATGGGTAACAGTACGACTGCATCTGTAGCAGGGCTTACCTCATCTAGCTGGACAGGTACTGTAGAGACCTCCGGTATAGGATACTGCGACTTAACAGCTACGCTCGGTGGTTTAGGTAACGAGCATAGTACGGTTTCTGTTTCAAATGCAGTCGGCTACTTCAATACAACAGATAATGACGATGCTAAACTGGTTACAAATCTGTATTTAGTGGAGGGGAATGCCATTACTCTTTCGAACGGTAATTCGACTACTCCGGATATTCCGGATCGCAAGGCATTAATTAATGGAGATGTATCAGGCTCTGGCGATATCATTGTTACTCAATCAGGAAACCCAAACCCGACATGTGTCTTTAATTACGAGTTTGCAGGTGACGTATCCGGATGGGATGGAAAGCTTTCTAATCAGGTTGAAAAGTCGAGCTTTACCATTAATGTTGCATTTACTGGAGCTGAAAATGAATCGGAGGGAAATAATATAGTCAGCGCTGATATTTTGAATGAAGGCTCTGGCAAATCTGGTTTGACCTTTGGTGGTAGCAAGAAACATGAAATGTATGGTCAGGTTGACGTAAATGCTCTTAATGTTAATCAATCTGTTGATTTCTATGATACCGTAACAGTTCGCGAAACTTTGACCGTTACAGATGAAATGACCGCTCAAGTGAACTCCACTCTCACTGCCAGCGAGGTGATTAACAACGGTACATTGAAGCTTGGGCAGATTGTTACCAATGGTGAAACAAAGGAAACGAAGGAGATAGCCTCCATCACCGGCGGTTCCATGACTAAAGTGCAGATGAACAGCACGGGTATTTCCGGCACGGCTACGGACGGCACCAAGGGCAGCATTTCCGATGCCAATGTGCAGATTGCTCAACTGGCAGCGGATGCCTCCTTCACGATTGCCGACATGACGCTGACGAACACCAGAATAGTGGCTGATAGCGGAGTGAAGGTGAAGCTGGAGAATGTTTCTGCCACGAACAGCATGCTGACGGGCGGTGGCCAGTTTGCGCTGAATGCAACCTCCACCGTGGGTACTGCTGCTGCAGGTGAGACCCGCGGCACGCTTTCCTACAATGCAGGCTTCGGAGTGGGTGCTGATACAACGCTGACGCTGAATCTGGATGTGCTGAATGCCGTGGGTGGCGATCAGCATGGTGTTTATGACCTCACTATCACCTTGAGCGGCTTTGGTGCGGACTTTGCCGTAACCGAGGCGGTGCTCGGCATGGTGAAGTTCGACGAGACCAGCTGGCTGGGCCAGGCTCTGGAAGGCGCCATGTTCTCAGTGGTGACGGAGAGTGCTCCTGAGGCTGCTGCCGCCGCTGCTGGTGGGGCACCGAGCGTAAGCTATGCTGCTGGCTCCAACGTGGGTACGCTGGTCATCACCATCAATGGCCTGAACGTTCCCGAGCCGACCACGGCAACGCTCAGCCTGTTGGCACTCGCAGCCCTCGCCGCACGGCGCCGCCGCCGCGCTTAATTTTGAGGCCTGGCATGCTGTGGCGTGCCAGGCCCGCCTTTTTCTGGTGGCAAGGGCTCCCTGTCTCGGCGTAGAAAACGAACGAAGTGAGATTCGAAGCCGGAGCATCGCCCGCCGCCGCCGCAGGAAGTAAGGCAATGAAGTGAATAGTTTGAATCACACCCCAGTGTGCTGTATGGCGCGCCGGGGTGTTTTTTGTGATAAGGCGGGGGCGCCGGACGTCGCGTAAATAAACCTAGGTGAGAGGCTAGTTGCTGCACATGGAGCGAAGCCACTCGCGGTAGCGGACGGGGGAGATTTCGCTGGGGCGTATTTCGGCACGGATGCTCCAGAAGACGGCGGTGTGGAGCACGGGGATGCCGCAGGTGGCGAGGTGGGAGTCGATGGCGGCCTTGTGTGCCAGCACTTCCTCCCGCGTGGGGGCGTGGACTACGCCCATAATCTGAGCGCCGCCGAACTTGCTGCCGCCGCTGCGCCAGTAGCAGTGGGTCATGCAGATGTGGCGTCCGCATTCGGCGCCGGCGCGTTCCTCCATGCCGGCGGGTACGGTCCAGTGGAAGAGACCGGCGGCACCGGTGCCGGTGCTGCGGTTGCTTTCCTTGCGCTGGTGGTCCAGGAAGGTGGCAAAGCGACCGATGACTTTGCGGGTATCGAGCGTTTCGGCGGTGCGGCAGTATTCCTCGCAGCTGAGGCCCAGGGCTGCGGCGCGGCCCTCCCAGGGGCAGGGGACGAATTCGTCCGGCTGCAGGCTTTCCTTCAGGCTGAGGAGGACGGCCCATTCCTGCTCGCTGAGTTGCGGGCTGGTGGGGCATTGCATGGTGGGCAGCTGGGGCAGTTTATCGCCGGGTCTGAGTCCGGCGCGGCGGGTGTGTCCCACGCCCAGGGCGAACATGCCCACCACGGGCAGAGCTACCCAGTCTGTGGCGCCGATGCGGCTCATGAGCAGGTCATTGTGCTCCTGCACGCTGCCGTAGCCGGTGGGTACCTTGAGGGTGGTCCAGAGGCGGTAGTCGGCGCCTGGGGCGGCGGGGTCGCTGCATTCGCGCAGCACGACGTGGCCGGTGAAGGGGTCGTTGTCCCGCAGCCAGGCATAAGCGCTTTCCAGGCGGGGGGCCGGCACATTCCAGGCGATGAGGGCACCTTCTGCCAGGCTGGTGGAGAGGAGGGTCTGGCGCACGCGGCGAATGGTGCCGGCGGCCAGCATGGTTTTCAGGCGGGCTATGACCTCTGCTTCATCTACGCCGCAGCGGGTGGCAATAGTGCGGAAGGGGTAGCGGTGGAAGCCCTGCACGGCATCTTCCGCCACGCAGAGAATGCTGTGGTTGGTGGGGTCTGCAGCGCTGGAGGGGAAACTCATTCGGCCTTTGGTTGCGGGTTGACCATGCCGCAGTGGGTGAAGAGGGTGGGGTCGAGCTCGACCTTGGCGCGGGCGGCGATTTCGGCGGCCTGCTCAGGGGTTTCGGTGAGGGCAAAGACGGTGGAGCCGCTGCCGCTCATGAGGGCGGCGCGTGTGCCGGGCTGGTCCAGCAGCCAGTGCTTCATGTGGGCCAGTATGGGGAATTTGGCGAATACGGGGCGTTCCAGGTCGTTCACCAGGGTGATATCGTCTACCTTCTGCGGGCCGTAGTTGATGCCTTTGAGCCTGCGGCTGCAGGTAAGGCCCTTGTAGGCCGTGGGGGTGCTCACGCCGAAGGCGGGTTTGAGCAGGACGATGGGGCTGCTCCAGCCGGCAAGCTCCGGCACGGGGGTCACAATTTCGCCGCGGCCTTTGCAGCGGCAGATGGTGGGGGTGAGGAAATACGGTACATCGCTGCCCAGGGTGGCAGCCATGGCGCTGAGTTCCTCCAGGTCATAATTGGTGCCGAGGAGCTGGTTGAGCGCCAGCAGGGTGATGGCGGCATCGCTGCTGCCGCCGCCGAGCCCGGCGCCGTGGGGGGTGTGCTTGGTGAGGGTGATATGCTGCTTGGCTTTGCGGCCGTATGCTTTCTCAAACTCGCGTACGGCTTTGATAACCAGGTTGCTTTCATCGGTGGGCACGCCGGGGGTATCGCACACCAGGGTGGTGGTGCGGGAGTTGCGGAAGGCGAGCGAGTCGCACAGGTCGAGCGGAGCCATCAGGATGTCGACATTGTGGAATCCGTCTTCGCGCACCTTGTTCTGCACGCGCAGGGAGAGGTTAATCTTGGCAGGGGCCTGGAAGGTGGTCGTGGTGGTAGCCATGGGGTAACAGCGGTGGGAGTGAAGGGATTAGTCGCGGCGGTTGTTTCGGCGGGGCTGGCGCTTCTTGCGGGCCTCCTCCTCCATGAGCTTGAGCTCTTCTGCCGTGGGGCGGCGGATGATGACCTCGCCCTCCTTGGCCTGGTTGGCGCGGTCGCGAGCCACCTGCTCAAAGTACTCGGGGTCAGACATCCAGAGGAATTTGTGATATTCTTCGGATTCGATGGCCTTGGCGCGCTTGAGCTGCTGCTCGGCGCGCTGGCGTTCCTGTTCCAGGGTGTTCAGCTCCAGGATGGGGGTGAGCAGCAGCATGGAGGCGATGACGGCTACCAGCACCAGAAAGATGACACCAGTCACCTTGATCATGCCGCGGATGCCCCGCGAGCGGATATCGCGCTGCAGCTGGATTTCCTCCAGAGTAGGGATGCGGCGGCTGAAGAAGGGCAGGTTCATGGGTGGGCAGGGGAAAATCAGCGTTCAGCGAAGGGGACAAAGCGGCCGCGGCGGGCCAGCACCAGGGTGTGCATGCGCATCTGCTTGCCTTTGGAGGATGCGGGCACCAGGGTGGTGCTTACCTCGAAACCGGCGCGGCGCAGGGTGGATTCCAGGCGCTTGTCGGCCTTGGAAAGGTTGATGGCCAGCAGGCTGCCGCCTTTCAGCGCGTTGAAGTAGGCCTGGGCATCGCCCAGCGTCATTTCGCAGCGGGCGTGGGCATGGCGCAGCAGGATGGCATGCAGGGAGCCGGTGCGCTTGCGGCACAGCTCGGCGGCAGAGGCGGGTTCGGTGGAAACGCGCTTGTCTTCCCACAGGGCCTTGTGTTCGCCGAATTCGCGGTTCCACTTCACGATTTCCGGGAGGGGTTCGGCCACGATGAAGCGGGCCTTCTCCTTCGGGAGACACTCCATGGCCTTGGCCAGGCCATAGCCCAGGCCGAGCCCGGCAATCATGATGCAGGGCTGCCCGGCGCGGGTGATGGGGGAGGTTGCCAGTTCGGCCATGGCTTCCTCGCTGCCGTAGGTGAAGGAATTGGCGCAGGGCATGCCGTCCAGCTGCAGGGTGAGCACGCCATCGCGCTCCCACAGCTCCCACACGGAGCCGTTCTCAAGTACTTTTTCTCCCAGTTTGGTAAGCGGTTTCATAAATAAAATTCTCTAATGGTAAATCAGTTCAGGGTGATGGAGACCGGGCAGTGGTCCGACCCGGTGATGTCGGCATGAATCTCGGCGCTCTGCACACGCGGCAGCAGCGGTTCGGACACGCAGAAGTAGTCGATGCGCCAGCCCACGTTCCGGGCGCGGGCGCCGCCGCGGAAGCTCCACCAGGAGTACGCGTCGCGGGCGTCCGGGTGCAGGCGGCGGAAGGTATCTGCAAAACCGGCCTGCAGCAGGGTGGTGAACCCGGCGCGCTCCTCATCCGAGAAGCCGGCGGAGAAGTGATTGGCGGCAGGGCGGGCGAGGTCGATTTCCTCGTGAGCGACGTTCAGGTCGCCGCAGAAGATGACGGGTTTCTTCTCTGCCAGTCCGGCCACATAGACGCGGAAGGCGGCATCCCATTCCTGGCGGTAGGGCAGGCGGGCCAGTTCGTTCTGTGAGTTGGGGGTGTAGCAGTTCACCAGGTAGAATTCCTCGAACTCCATGGTGGCCACGCGGCCCTCGGTATCATGCTCCGGGCAGCCGATGCCGGTGCTGGTGGAAAGCGGCTGTACGCGGGAAAGGATGAGCACGCCGGAGTAGCCGGGTTTCTGCGCCGGGTTCCACAGGGAATACGGCCAGCTGGCCAGCCACAGGTCGCTCACCTGCTCCGGGCGGGCCTTTACTTCCTGGAAGCAGAGGATATCTGCCTCCAGGGCGTCCATTTTCTCAGGAAGTCCCTTGCCCAGGGTGGCGCGGATGCCGTTGACATTCCAGCTGACGATTTTCATGGCTTATTTGCGGTGGTGGGGGTGAACGGAGCGCAGTTTGTGCAGGCGCTGCTCCATGCGGGGGCGCAGGTTTTCCTCGATCCAGGCATTGGCTGCAGCCAGGCCCTCGGCCTTGTAGATGCGGCCGATCTGAGCTTCCACGCCGGTGGCGTTGCCGGTGAGACGCAGGAAGTTGTTGCTGGTGAATTCGATGAAGAGTGCGCCGTCAATCTCCCCCTTGAAGGAGAGAATCCACTCGCGCACATAGAGCGCCAGCACGGCATCGCCCACCCAGGCCTGGGCGCGCGCTACGGGGTCTTGGTCAGGGCTTAAGGTCGGCATGTTGGTATTTGGTTCGGGTTGCCGGAGAGGTAGCGGCGGGAACGGCGCTGCTGCCTGCGTAGTCCAGCTCGATACCGATGCTGCTGTGGGGCAGGGCGGTATCGGTGTGTATGAAGAGGAAACGGCGGTCGAGCTGCTGGCTGGTCAGCTGCAGCAGGATAACCCGCTCATCCACGGTATAGTGCGGGCGCCCGCTCAGCAGGTCCTGCAGGTGGGTGCGCAGGCGCGCTGTGCCGGGGGTGCGGCGGGCGGAGGTGGTCTCCTGCTCGCGGCATACCCACAGTCTCGGGCTCAGGCGGTCATCCCGCTCCATGAGGTCGATGGTCTGCCGCAGGGTGTTCACATTGCTGGCTTGCACATGGATGTGCTGGGCCTGCTGGGCAGGTACGCTGGCCTCCATGGCGGCGCTGGGGCCTATGATGATCCAGTCGCCGGGGTTCAGCTCGCTCAGCTGGTTCTCTACCTCGTCCCGCAGGTCGCGAAGTGCCTGGGTGCGAGGGTCAGAATGGCTGCAGCTAGCCACCAGAAGGGGCAGGGCTGCAGCCAGACAGAGAATGATGCTGTGGAGCTTCCGCATGGGGCGGTTATCAGCCGCGGGAGCGCGGTTCGCGTTCGCCGGCGGTCTTGACACCCGGCGTGGTGGTGAACGGCGCGCCGCCCGTGGGGGCTTTCTGGGTAAAGGCCACACCGGCCTGTTCAAAATCCTTGCCGGCCACGGGGAAGTCCTTGCGCAGCGGGTGGTAGGGGTAACCTTCCCACATCATGATGCGGCGCAGATCCGGATGCCCGGAGAACTCGATACCCATCAGGTCGTACTGCTCGCGCTCCAGCCAGTTGGCAGAGCGCCACACCGGCACCATGCTCGGCACGGTGTTCTCGGCCTCGCTCACCGGGGTGCGTACCAGCAGGTTGGCGCCGGTCTCAGCCTGGGTGATGGTGTAGTTCACCTCGAAACGCGGCTCCTGGCCCAGATTGTCTACGGAAGACACGCATACGAGCATGTCGAACCCGCAGGCGTCCTTGGCGTAGCGCATGGCCTGGGTCAGAATCTCCGGGGCGATGGTCAGGGTGATGTCGCCGCGGAATTCCTTGGCGGTAATCTGCGGGAAACGGGCGCAGATTTTGTCGGCGGCGGCTTTCTGAAGTTCGGAAAGAGAGGGGGCGGACATAGTGATGGGGAATGGGTGGGTTAGTCCTGCGTGATGATGCCGGCGGGGATGGTGTGAGCATTCTGGGCCTGGCGCAGGTCATGCTCCTTGAAGAAGCCCTTGAGCGGGTGGTCCGTGGCCATAATCTTGTCCTGGAGGGTGATAAGGCCCTGCAGCAGAGCCTCCGGGCGGGGAGGACAACCGGAAATGTACACGTCTACCGGCACAATCTTGTCCACACCCTGCAGCACGGAATAGCTGCGGAACATGCCGCCGGTGCAGGCGCAGGCACCGCAGGCGATGCACCACTTCGGGGCGGGCATCTGGTCCCAGATGCGGCGTACCAGGGCGGCCATCTTGTAGGTGATGGTGCCGCAGATGAACATGAAGTCGGCCTGGCGCGGGGCGTAGCGGTTCACCTCGGCGCCGAAACGGGAAATATCGTATCGGGAGCAGGAAGCAGCCATGTATTCAATGGCGCAGCAGGAGGTGCCCATGGGCATGGGCCACATGGAGTATTTGTGCATCCAGTTGATAGCAGCCTCGACCGTGGTGTAGACGAAACCGCCGTCTGCATCCGGGTCGCACATGAAATTTGTCTCGAGTTCCTGAAGGTTATCGCTAGCCATAATGGTACGGGCAGGGGTATAGCGCTGCCCTGCTGGCACTAGCATACCGCATTTTGGGTGAAAGGCAAGTCAAATTTGGCAGGGCAGGTTCAAAAAAGAGGGTATACGCACGCGTTATTATGTGCGGTGCCTGAATAAAATCCTTGACGCAACGGCGTCTGGAGTATAGGATGCTCGCATGACCAAGCCCACATTGCACTGGAGTGCTACGCTTACAGCGTTGGCGTTAACGATGGCTGCTCCGGCCTTTGCCCAGGAATCCACGGGGGATCCCTTCCTGGATGCTATGATGCAGGACCAGCAGTCCACTCAGCAGGAAACCCGTTCCGCTACCCCGGAGGCAGATCCCTTTGCAGAGGCTGCCGGCCGCAAGGACAAGGCGGAGACCGCGCCGGCTGCTCCGGTGCAGACGACTCTGGTTTCCGCAGCTTCGGACACCAAGTTGCTGGACGAGGCAGATGTGGTGCGTGAGCTCGGGCCGTCCACCGGTCTGTTCCAGAACGATGCCGCTTATGATGGCAAGCGTGTGTCCGGGGTGGAGTTCCGCTACACGGGCAGCAAGGTGCTGCCTGTCCGCCGCCTGATGGATGTGGTGCAGACCCGCGCCGGTGGTGAGTATTCCGCTGCGCGTGTGAATGCTGACCTGGAGCGTCTGATTGAACGCAGTCTGGTGGACCCGGATGCCTCCGTGACCCTGCAGCCGAGCGGCAAGGCTGTGAAGGTGATTTTCAATGTGCGCGCCAGCAGTGTGCTTGCCGGTGTGGGCTTCACCGGTAATGTGGAGTTTGACGACGACGACCTGCGCGAGACCAGCAAGCTGCAGCCCGGCACCGTGCTGAGCGATGCTACTCTGGCCGCCGCTCGTGCCAATATCATCAAGGCATATCAGGAAGCCGGCTATCCGGATGCCCAGGTGAGCTGGGATGCCCAGAAGACGGCCAGCGGCTCCTACAAGGATGTGGTGTTCACCATCAAGGAAAATCGCGAGGTGAGCATGAATACCATCTCCTTCGAGGGTAATCGGGCATTTGACGACGAGCAGCTCCGCCAGCTTATGCAGACCAAGGAGCGCGGCATGTTCACCTGGATTACCAAGTCCGGCCGTGTTGACCGCGAACAGGTGGAGGATGACCTGGAGGCCATTATCCGGCACTACAAGAACTACGGCTACCTGCGCGCCCGCCTGGCCAATGTGGAATACGCTGCCACTCCGAATAAGGAAGGACGCCAGAAACTGCACCTGAAGGTGACGGTGGAGGAAGGTCCCCGCTACAAGGTGCGCAATGTGACCTTCGGGCCGCTCAAGGCCTACACTGCGTCTGAGCTGGAGCAGGGTCTGAGCATGCTGGATGGTGATATCTACTCCCTGCAGAAGGTTTCCGACGACGTGACGATGATTCGCCGCTACTACGGTGCCAAGGGATATGCCGATGCCGATGTGCGTCCGGACATCAACGAGGCCGGTGTGGCTGCTGATGGTACCCGCCTGATTGATATCCGCTACGATGTGACGGAAGGCAACCGCTACAAGGTGGGCCGCATCAATGTGCGCGGCAACACCAAGACCCGCCAGCACGTGATTCTGCGCGAACTTCCCCTCAAGCCGGGTGAGAACCTGAACTCTGTGGACCTGGAGACCGCCAAGAAGCGTCTCGATAACCTGAACTACTTCGACCAGGTGGAGGTTTCCCAGGGCCTTTCCACAACGGGTGGCTACCGCGACATCAACGTGAATGTGCACGAGAAGATGACCGGCAGCCTGACTCTGGGTGTGGCGTTCTCCACGGTGGAGAATGTGTACCTCTACACCACTATCACCCAGTCGAACTTCGATATCCGCGGTTTTGTGAACGGCGGTACCTTCGTGGGCGGTGGTCAGCGCCTTACGGTGAGCGGCAAGCTGGGTACGGAGTACAGCAGTGCTTCTGTATACCTGGTGGAGCCCTGGTTCCTGGATCGCAAGCTCGCCCTGGGTCAGGAGCTGTTCTACACCAAGTCCACCTACCTGAGCGATTACTATGAGCAGAGCAACTACGGCTACTCCGTCTCTCTGCGCAAGGCTCTCACGGACCTTACCTCGGTGAAGTTCGAGTACCGTATCGAGCAGTACGGCATCGATGCCCAGGCTTCCTCCCCCATCTTCTTCCGCGAGCAGGATGGCAGCTACACCCGCAGCCACTTCCGCCTGAGCTATGAGTATGATGCCCGCGACTCCATGGTAACGCCCCGCAAGGGTGGTCACCTGGAGGGCCATATCGGCTACAGCGGCCCCGGCAGCACCGTGGAGACCTACACAGTGGGTCTGAGCGGTTCCTACTACTATAACTCCTTCTGGGATTCCATCTTCAGCGTCAACTTCGGTCTGGAGACTATCGATACCGTGAAGAGTGGTGAGGATGTGCCGATCTTCGAGCGCTGCTATCTGGGTGGGCCTTCCAATCTGCGCGGCTTCCGTTTCCGCGACGTAGGTATGGTGGATGAATCGCTGGCCGGTGATGAAACCATGGGTGGTAACACCTCTGCCTTCGTGCAGCTGGAGGTGACCTTCCCCATCGTGGAGTCTGTGCGTTTCGCCATGTTCGTGGATGCCGGTTTCGTGCATAAGAGCAGCTTCGACTTCCAGCCCACGGATTGGGCTGCCGACTACGGTGTCGGTCTGCGCATCAACCTGCCCATGGGCCCGCTGGCTGTGGACTATGCCATTCCCTTCAAGAGCGCCAACAGCGTGGATGATGGTGGCCAGTTCCAGTTCTACGTGGACTACAAGTATTAATCCCGCCGCAGTCATCTGCTGCTGAACGGTTGCCCCGGGTCGGGACCTCCGACC